>JAGCYN010000098.1 GCA_017960745.1 Alphaproteobacteria bacterium
AAAAATAAGAAAAAGAATAATAAAATGACGACAGAAAGAAGAAAGAAAATAAGGAAGAAGATGAAGATGCAATCATAGAACGAAAAGCCAAAGAGGCCGCTCAAGAAGAGGCTACGCCGGAGAATGTTGAAAAAGCGGCTCAAGCCGGTCATGTCGGCGGCGGTGATACCGGCGGTTCCGGCGGTGGCAGTGCCGGTGGCGGCAGTTCCGGCAGCGGTGATTCCGGCGGTGGCAGTTCCGGCAGCGGTGGTGGCGCATCGTCCAAACCGACGAGCGAAACCGTGATGATTGATAATAAAAATTATACCACCATACGTAATGACGGTCGCGGCAATGAAAGCACATCCAGAGTCCAGAACGGTCGCTTGGTATCCGAATCATTTAAGAATGCCGACGGTTCTTCAATGCAGCGTTTGCTAAACGAAGACGGTTCTATGCAGGAGCATTATACCGATAAAAACGGCAAACAGACGGATAAATTCTACGACAATAATCACAAATTGCAGCGCATTGTTCAAGACGGCATAGAAATGATGGAAGAAGTTATTGAGGAAGATGATTCCGAAAGCACACCATCTGATAACAATCAAGACGGTCATCACCGGTCTGATGACAATCAAAGCGATGCATAAAAATACGAGGTAAATTTTTTGCTCTTGAATTGCTTTTGCAATAATGATTTATGCGGTTGACATACTGGCAAAAACTGTTAAATTTAACCATATTGTAATATTTATTTTTTATATTTTATGATATAATATGCTGGAGGTAGGCTGTAACTGCGCATAAGGACTAAGAATGAAGAAGTTTGATATTTTTAGAATCTTAAAATTGCTTTGCATGATTTTATGCGCGGTCTTTTTGTTGTCTGCCTGCGGCGATCAAGGTGTGTGCAGCGGCAGCAGTGCAAGCACAACGGAAGCCAGCGCCGAAAAAGCCGGCGCGGAATGCTGGCAGAAAAGCATGCTTGAGGTTTTCTACAAATTTGTCGGCAATATGGCCTTAAACTCATATAAAACCGTTACCACGGAAAATTTATTGGTTGTTATGGTTACCGTTTTTACGGCATGGATGGCTTTTCAAATTTTAAGCCATGTTGCATCAACTTCGCCGGAATCAATCGGTGAATTTTGGAATAAAATAATCCGAAAAGCCGCGTTATGTTTTGTTTGCGGTACGCTGGCTTCATCGACCGACGGTTTGATATATACCATTAACACTTTCATTTTTCCGATTTATATGACGCTGTTGGAATTTGCATCTCGAATATTAGACATTACCAATGCCCAGTCTTCCAATCAAGCAATCTATATTGATGGCGGAGAGCACTTCAGCATTTGCGAAACCTTTAAACATGTGAAAAGCGGCGGCTGCACCTTGGCGGCTACCAATGTCAAATTTTCGGCCAGTAGTTTTCCGCAACAACCGCTTGACCTGATGGGGTGCATGGCGTGCGCGGTTTCCGATCGTTTGAATGTTGGTTATTCTATTGCAATGCGACTCTTCTGTTTTGATTCGGTTATCGCCTTTGTGGTTGCAGTTTTATTGGTTGCCGGCTTCACAATTGCCAAAATTTGTTTTGCTCTCTATCTGGTTGACAGTATTTTCCGTATGGATATGATGCTGATTGTCCTACCGTTTTTAATTCTCTTTTTCCCGTTTGAACAAACGCGTAAATGGACAGCTGTCGGGTTTAAGTATATTTTGAATTCAGCGGCGATTATGTTATGTTTGGTCCTTATTGTTTCCATGACAATTATGGCCATGGAGCGGATTTTGGTTTCGCCGGCCATGGGCATCGATATCAGTTCGGGAAAATTATCAGATTTAGGTACAGTGCCGATATCCATCATGTTCCTGGCCTTTGTCATTGTCAAAGCATCAGGTATGGCGGTGACACTGTCAAATTCCGTCACCGGCGGTTCGGGCGAAACGCGTTTTCAAAAGAAAATCAAGGCAGTGGTCGGTACGGTTGCCAAAATGGCCTTTGAACTCATTACATGGGGCGGCGGTAAAGCCGTTACGGCAGTCATCAACCATGTCGAACGCTTGAGAATGATTGCCGAAAAAGTTAAAAAAGCAAAACAGGCGGCCAGCAAAGCGCGCAGTGCGATGAATCGCTTGGCCGGTAGGAAATAGGAGGAAAGCCATGAAACAATACATAAAAGTTTTCCTTTGTACAATCGTTCTGCTTATATCCTCTTCGTTTGTCAGAGCCAGCAGCGAACTTGATTTGTACAGCGTTGCCGCAACCTTATACGGTGAAGCCGGTTGCTTGGACGATCAGGGTATTACCATGGTGGCAGAAACCATTCGTAACCGTTACAACTTCTATAACGGACGCAAAAAAGTAGATACCATTTCGTTGCGCGATGTTGTGATTGCCAAAAGTCAATATTTGGGCTTTGATAAATATAAGAATAAATCTGTCAGTGATTTTAAGCGCTTTGAAAACAGTCTGTCCGGTCAGGCAAAAACCAACTGGAATCGCTGTATGGCCATTGCCCAACAGGTTGCCAACGGTACATTAAATACCAACTATGCAAAAGGTACCGCCGGTTTCAACCAAGCGTCGGTTTCATACAACAAAAAGACTTTCAACACGCAAACCGTATTTGCCGATTCAAGTAAATATTACGGCTCAAACAAAAAATCTCCGCACGTCTTTATCGGCGATTTTGTTATCAGCCCGCTGATCAGCCCAAGCGGCAAAAAGTTAGCCGCAGGCGGCATGATCGGAACCGGTAATACCTCCGGCGAAGTACCTTCGGATTCGACCAGCAGTCCGGCCGGCGGCGGCGACATCCAATCGAATGCGGATGAATTTGACGACGATACGACTTGCGGCTTGATGAAAATGAAAAAGGAATATTTAAGCGAAGATGCCGCTGAAACAGTTTGTTGGTATTGCAAAATTGTGATTGTGATGACCAATGCTTACCTGGAAGTTGCAAGTAAAGCGTTGCCGGTGGCGCAATCACTCGGCAGTCTCATTTTGAAATTGGGATTTGCCATCTGGCTCGGCTACTTTATTTTGCAACAAGTCAGCTCAATCAATCCGATTACGCCGGGTAAAATGTTGCAAGAAGTCTTAGGAATGGGCTTTAAAGTGGCATTGGCTTCGCTTGCCGTGGCTTCGGCGCTGACGGTTATTTCAACATACTTTTTGACGCCGTTGCTAAGTTTGAGTACCGATTACGGTATTGAAATTATGAAGGGTATTCATCGATGAGAGGATTATGCTTATGAAGTTCAAGTGGAAAAACATAATTATCTCATTGCTGATAATTGCCGTACTGGTGTGTATTGCAAATACCGGATTTGCGGCTGACAGCTGCAGTAAGGCCTTAAACTCTAAAAACGTACCGGCAATCAATCCGACATCACCGAGCGGCGGCGGTATGATTGACACCGGTATTTTGAACAAAATGCAACAGTTGATGTTGATTGTTTATCAAACATTGGCGCAAATATTGATGTTCGGCCACTCGTTGGTATGTTATGCGCAAACCCACTATCTTGGTGCCACCTATCATAAACTTGTAAACTTGTGGTTTACGAGTATCGGCATTTGGATTTGGGATTTTTCAATGCTGATTTGCGGTTGTATTGTCTATGTTGTCGGTTTGTTTTTATCCATCGCCGTCGGCATGTATTTTGTTGACGTTTCTTTCAAAATCGGTTTTGCGGTCTTAATGATGCCGGTATCAATTGCCCTGTGGCCGTTTAAGCCGACATCCCAAAAATTTACCGATAACTTTTTCATTATCGTCCGAAATGCCATGCTGTTTGCGTTTGTAGCCATAACCGTTGCTTTTGCCACCGAGCTGATCGCACAAGGTGTCGGCTTGGATGAATATTGGGCTTTGGTAGAACAAGGAACCGAATCAACCGCCGTCCATGAGGTCAAATCTTTGTACTCATTATTTACGGTTAAATTCCTGGTCATCGCTTTTTGCTTGATTTTCGGTTTCAGGATTATGAGTTCCAGCGTTGATAAATATTTGGATTTCTTTTTCCAGGATCCGGTGTTCGGTTCGGAAAGCCCGATGCACCACATGGGTACTCAAGCTGTCGGCATGGCAACGGACACGTTGCTTAAACCGGCCGGCTCATATATTAAAGATGTGGCGTCCAATATGGCCGGAAAATCCATGATCGGTATCGGGAACAGTCTGGGACGAATGAAAGAAGGCGATTTCAGCGATTTCAAAAAAATCGGACACGCCATGAAAACAACCGGCAGTGTGGTTGCCCATCCGGTGCGCTCGACACGGCGTGCGGCCGGTGCCATTGCTGACTCGACGGTTGAAGCGGCCGGCAGCGTTGCCAAAGAGCTTCATGACTGGAAGATGTTGTTGAAACCTGGTTCTTTTTACGAGCAGGAATATCGCGAAAAGCAAAAATCATTCGATGATAAAGTTGATAATTATGTACATCAAGGTGCCAAGGAAGCGACAAAACAAGCAATCTCCGGCGGTATAGCGAGCGCCATCAACGGCGGACAAATTTTGCATGATGCGTATAAAAACGCCAAAGCGCCGGGTTCTGCCAAAGATAAAGCCAAAGCAACTTATCATGCCCTCAAGGGAGAGAATATTGACCGCGTCAGTTCTGATGATGTCAGAGCTGAATTGCATGGGGCTCATATGGTTGCCAATACCGTGATGAACGAGGCTAAAGATGCTGTCGTCAGCGGTGCCGAAAAAATTGCCGATGGTGCGGAGAATATGGCTAAAAACGGTATTGCCGCCTCTATTTCCGGCGCCGGTAAAATGGCCGCTATGGCACAAGGAATGGATCCTTCGGCGGTGCCTGATACCCAAATGACCAGACAAATGTTGCATAACGGTAAAATGCAGGCTAAGAAATTTATCGTCAAGAAAAAACGTGCGGCACAAAAGACGGCAAATACCGTCAATAATGCGGTTCGGGATACCGGCTCCAAAATCGGCGCCAAAGTTACTCCGGGCGCTAAAAAGTTTGCGGAGGCAGTCAATCCGAATAAAACCTCGATTTCTTTACAGCCTTCGGCTTTGATTGCGGCGCCGTTCAAGCTTGCACACGGCATCGGCAACACCATTACAACCCTGGCTAAAATGCAGATGAAAGGTCTTGATGTCAGCGATCCGAATCGTCTGGAAGCAATGAAACAAATGGCTAAGGACAGCGTTTTATATCAAGCCGGAAGCAAGGTTGCGCAGTCAGCCGGAAGTTTCGGTTCTCAGGTTGCCGACAGCTATAATCAAACTTACGGCGATATCGGCATGAAAGCGACAATGGGCGGGCTTAAAGCCGGTGAACTGATTATGAAGAAAAGCGGTCAGATTGTGGTCAGAACGGCCAAAGGCACTGCTCAAGATACTTTGGGAATTTTAAGCCGCGTCTTTATCGGTGTCGGTAAGGAACTTTCCGATAACAAACGGAAATCCGGTTCGGATTACCGCCGTCAGAGACGAGAAGAGGAACGCGAAAAACTCGAACAGGAAAAAGAAGCTGCCATATTCAACCGCAGTTTAGCTGATAAATATGATGATTAGGACAAGAGCAATGCATAAAATAGGAAACAACATAAATTTATTTTTAGCCGTTCTGCTTTTAGGTATTTTCGGTGCATGTCCGTTTTATGAAGCCGAAGCCGCTTGCAACAAATCGTGTGAACAAGCGCTGAATGATTGTCATCCGGCAACACAGGCAGGCGGGAAAAATTTTGTGCGCATGTCCTCTTCCAAAATCAGCGGCAAATGTTTGATGGATTTGTCAAAAGATCAATGTTTCAACCATGTGCCGACCAGCTTTATTAACAACTACAGCTTAACCGGTTCGCGGTGGCGGTGGTCTCAATCCGGAGCAGCTCGCTACGGGAAAAGAGCCAACACAATTTATACCGGGAATAATGTTTCCGGTGACTCGGCGGCCGGTTATATTTATTTGGGAAACCACTTAGGCGCCGACTTGGGTACCGGCGGCAGAAACAATGAGGTTGCTTATGCTGCAGCCGACGGTGAGGTAAAACTGGCCGAATGTACAAGTGGTAGCGGTAAAACAATTGTTATTGTACACCCGATGAAATGTGACGGCGCCAACGGTCGTTCTTACAGTACGGTTTATCGCCATATGAATGCATTATACGTCGGCAAGGGAGAAATCAAAGGCGGCACCAAAATCGGGCGTATTGCCGGTTGGGGAAAATGCGGCGATCCGAACAGTTATGACCCGCACCTGCACTTTGAGGTTTACGACCGCGGTTTGAATAGCGGTTCCAGTACCGGTAAGCAAACAGAAGCCTCAACCTTAAAGACCATTTTGGATTCCAGTTGCGGCGGTATGCAGGCTTTATGCGGCGGTTGCCCGACGGATACGAAAAAATGTCCGCAAACTTCTCAACCGGCCGGTAATGCCGAGGCAGGTTCTGCCGCGGGCGGGTCTGATATGTCTTCTGATGGTGCCAGCGGTGGTGAATCTTCCTGCTCGTTAATCAATTATCTCGATTCCGAAAACTGCGCTTTCTGCGGTCTGTTTAAGGTTTTGTTTAACAGCGCCAGCTCGGCCGCCAAAATTGCCACCGATACCCTGACCGTTCCAAGTCGTAATGTTATTTCGGTCGCCTTTTTGGTTTGGTTGGCTATCTATATTTTGAAAAGTTTCGGCACTTTAACCGGTACTTCGCCGGGCGATTTGTTAAAAGGCATTATATCACAAGGTTTCCGCGTGGCTTTGGTGGCCATTATCTTAAACGGCACCGTTGTTTATGAGGCGATGGATTTGACCTTAAATCCGGTGATGCAAACCGGTCTGAACTTTGCCAACTCGCTCAGCGGTACAAAGTGTGATTCAGGCGCGTCGTATATGCAGGGAATTATCGGCTATGATAGCGGACAATATTCCAAAGCTTCAAAGGGCGGATTATCTAAAAATCTTGGTGAATCAATCGTTTGCAGTATTAAACACTTGGAAGATCAAGTCAGTATGTTAATGGCCTTGGGTAAATATTCAATGTGCCTTGGTTTTGGTGATGAAGCATGGTGGAATATTATACCGCATCCGGGTTATATTGTCACCGGCGTGTTCCTATGGCTGATCGGGGCGATTTTACTTCTGGCCTTCCCGTGGTGTTTGGTTGACTGCGTTTTGCAGATGTGCATTGCGGCGGCGATGATTCCGTGTGCTATTGCCTGCTTTGCCTTTAAGTCAACGCAAAAATATATTATGATTGTCTGGAATTTCTTTATGAATGCCATGTTCAACTTCGTCTTTATGGCGCTCATTATTTACGTCATTAATTCCATATTCAAAGACTTGGTCGGCTTACCGTTAGATGTGGGCAGTTACGGTAATATTGAGAACGAAGCCTTTATTACCGCATCCAGCGAAGCCGGCAAACCGGCATTGGCCGCATGGGGTTCTTGCGCACTTAAAGCTTTAGGTGTTTGCTTCTTATGCTGGACCTTCTTTGATGAAGCTAAAGATATGGCCAGTGCTTTTGCCGACTCACCGAGTTTAGGCGGCCGTAAAGGTATCGGTAAAATGGTCGGCGGCACCGCTTTGGGTATTGCCGATAAGGGAATAGCGCGTCCGGCGGCCAAACTCGGCGGCAAAATGGCCAGTAAAGCCGGTCATGCCATTGCCGACAGTAAAGCCGGAAAGGCCATGGCTGCAGGTTATTCACACACCATGAGTGCTATCCGCAATAAAGTAACGGCGGCCAAAGCACACTCGTTTAAATTTATGGCCAACCATGCGTTCGGCGGCGAAGGCGGCAACACCATCCGTGATGAAAACGGTCAGGCTATCGGGTATCGCGCTCGTTTCAGAGCCTTCGGCGTTGAGCAGGAACGCGTCTTTATGAAAGATGAAAACGGTCATTGGTCACAGCAAAAAGACACCCATCAGCGCTCCGGTGCCGAAAAGGCGTTTGAAGCGGTTCGCGATGATAGTGGTGCTATTGATAAAATCAGTGCGTTTGACCAAGACGGTAACGAATATAAAGTAAACAATATTCAAGCACGCCACCGGATTTTAGGCGTTGAAACCAGCTTAGAAGATATGACGGCGCGTATCGAAACCAGAACCGATGAAAACGGTCAGGATATTAAGGTCGTTGTTTATGAAAATGCCGACGGCAGCAGCCGTTTGGTCACGGATTTGGACGGTAAAGCCCTGCGCTACAAAACCAACTTTACCCGTTCGTTGAAGATGGAAGGATTTGTTCCGACCTTTAAAGCTGATGAGCAAAAAGCATATTCGCACCGGGCATATCAAACAACCGGCGATGCGATGATTAAAGACAACTCGATTGTTCGCGGCGACGGAACCGTTGAACGTTCCGATGTGGCGTTGCGTCAACACGTTGCTTCTCGTTTGGTTAACCGCGACGGCTCGATTGATCAAGATACTTATAATGAAATTATGAGCAAAACCAAAGATACCGAGGCCGCGCGCTTAGCGATGTTAAATACCGTTCTGAAGCAACGCGGCGAACAAGCATTGAGTTCGGAATTTAAGGATCGCCAAATCACAACCGAGAAAGACGGTTCCTTTGTGGTTAATATGAAAATGGAAGACGGTTCCCGCCGTATGATCAGTGCGCATATGGAAGAAAACCGTATGATTATTACCGACACCAAAGTTGATACCAACGGCAACATTTATCAGCGCAAAGATAACGGTATTCAATCTGTTACCAAGTCATTTATCAAACAGAACGACGGTACTTATGAAGCGCAATCACGGCATGACTTTTCTAATTATGCCAAAAACAAGAGCCGCAGTTTTGTGGCTCACGGGGCGCAGGTTCTGTCCGGTCAAATTCTCGGCAAGTCTGATGATAAGAATGCCAATTTCCTGAACGATCGTATTCAGAGTGCTCTTGAAGGCAAGCCGTTACAAATGAAGGACGGCGTTAAATGGGATAAGGATATTGATGCTGCCGATGCTATGCGCGGCTTCACAACCAAAGACTTTGCCGAACATCTTATCCAACTTCAGGACGGCAACGACTTTAACCGTCTCGGTGCGTTCCGTGCCGACGGTACGCTTGATGAGAAATTGACCAAGACCGACGTCATGGATATTTTGTGCGAAAAACGGCCGGCACCGGAACCGAAACCGGAAATTGTCGCCCCGACAGAATATTCGCAGGCAGAAATAACCAGAATGGCTAAACTGGACCGCAAATATGAAAACAAGACATCCATGAAAGACTACATTGAATTGGATAACTATCTTGATCATCAGTTAGATACGGCCGGTCATAAGGCGAAAAACGTACAGCGTAAAGAAAAACTGAACGCTCAGGCGCATACCTATATGCAACAGGCCATGAAAAATGAGCTGACCGATGAAGCCAGAGCCGATATTTCCGCACACGGACAAATGTTTATGGATAAATTTGCCAAAGAAAACGGCGATACAGTGGTTGAACAATTCGGTGATTGGATGGAAAAGAATGATTTGACACCGAAACCTGAAAGCGCCGATCCGCTCGCCTCTTTCTTGGACGATGCGTTGAATATGTCATCGACGGGACAAAAAGGACAAAGTGATGCACAAGATTCATCATTTTTCGGCGGCTCCACACCTTCCACAACCACAATAGATGATTTGGATCGCCGTGAAGCCGAAATTCGGCATCGAGATAAACAACTGCGTGAAGAACAGGAATATCTGGAACAAAAAGAAAAAGAATTGCGCGAAGATCAGCCGAAGCAATAGATTGTCATGAAAAAAAGACTTTGATTGAGCTTTAAAAACCCGATTTTTTCTTAAAAGGTCGGGTTTGTGCCGTTCTTGACGGATATTGCAAATTAAACGAAAAATAAACAAATTTTGTATATAAGCGCATTTTTCGTCTTGATTTTTTCGTCAAGGATATTATGATGCCACCTATGGATTGTGTTTATTTAGAGGGCTTGATATGGAAGAAATTATTTTCCCGAATCAGATAAGAATGCATAGAAGACTGCACGGTATGCCGATGCAGGAATTGGCTGATCACCTCGGCGTGAGCTTATCTGCCGTTTCCAAAATTGAAAAAGGCTATCGTCGTTTAAGCCAAGAGCAGCTTATTCAAGTTGCCGAAATGTTGGATTGTTCTTTACAAGACTTATACGTCAATGAGCAAAATTCGCAGCAGGATGTCGTTCAGGCATGGAAGCGCGAACAGGAAAGACGCAGCAAAATTAACCAAAATGCCGGTCTTAAAACGCTGGGTGCCGGTTTGCGCCATATCCGCAGCGATAAGGGGCTGACCTTGATGGAAGTTGCAGAAAGCGCCGATATGACTTTGTCGGTTTATCACCGCATAGAAATGGGTCAGCGCGAAGTTTCCGAAAAAGAATATCGCAACATTGCCAAGGCTTTATCAATGACCGTCGATAAGTTGAAGACAGAAATTCAAAAACTGAATGATGCCGGTCAGCTTGAAGACATTATCGAACATAATGACACCCGTTACAAGGTTTTGAACAACGCCCGTTATTCAAACATGAATTACAGCGCCAGCCATGAAACCGATGAATGCTTGATTCCGCTTTACGGCAACAGCAATGTTGACGGCAACATTATCATTGACAAACACAGTTGCTTGCGCGAAGTGGCCTGCCCGTCTAATTTGCAAAACAAACGCGGTGCCTATGCCGTTAATTTATGCACCCGCAGATTGGGTTCGTTGCTTTCCAGCCGCTCAATTATGTTCATTGATCCGAATGAAATCGTAAGTGCGGGCGATATTGCGCTCTATTACATCAGCGAAAATGAGACCAAACTTTTAAGTATTCGTGAAGATGAAAACGGCCAATTATACGGATTGCGTTGGAATCCGGATGAGAGGGTTAATCTGACAAACAGTGATCTTACGAAATTACATAAAGTTGTGACGATAAACCTGTAATCATCATAAGATGTTAATAAGAAATTTACTCTCTCTGTTCTATGATGGGGAGAGTAATTTTTTTAGCTGAAAGAAAAACCGTTATGGCGGATGAAGAAGAAAAAAAGCAACCTGAAACAACCGTGTCAACCAACACGGAGTATTCAAGCAGATCCGAGGATGAAGAAAATCCTATTCTGGTTGCTCAACGCTATCTTAATATTTTTCACCAACTGCACGTTTTCAGCGATGAAAAAAAGCAGGAATTTAACGAATCTATTTTACAAATTCCGTTTAAAATCCGCAAACTTTTACCGGCCATTCCGGGCGGCAAAATTTTTCTGGAATATTTGCGCGACATTCAAACCGAGCGCGGTATTCATGATGCCTCGATGGATATTTTGTTACCGCGGCATCAGGATATGGAAGAAATTCAAAAAGCGGCTGAAATTCAGGAACCTGTTGCGTCGCCCGTGGCGGCCGCGCCTATTGCGGTTGCCGCCCCGGTTGCCCTCGGAAATGCAACCGTCAATTTAAGTCCGAATTTTGCACAAAATTTAGCGGTTTCACTTGCCGATGCATTGAAAAACAGCAATTTACTGCCTTCCGGTTCCAATCAAAATCTGACCGAAATTTTTAATAAATCTTTCAGCACTTATTCGGCCAATTTACAACAGATGGCGGCCATTCTGACTGATATTCAGAAAAACTCTGCTTTTCAAGCCGATACTCTGCAGACACACCTTAAAGAGCAAAGTGTTATGCAGGGACAACTGCAAACCCAGTTGCAGACTCATTTAAAGGCGCAGACGCAATTACAATCGCAACTCCAATCACAACTGCACAGTCAGACACAATTGCAAGAACAGTTGCAAAATCAAATGCAGAACCAAACGCAGTTGCAGGCGAAATTGCAGGATCAGATGCAAAATCAGACACAGTTGCAGGCTCAGCTGCAAAATCAGCTGCAGACACAAACCAATATGCAAACGCAGTTGCAATCGCAAATTACGCAACAGCTTGCGGCGGCTGTTTCACCGGCAGCGTTGAATGCCGCGGCGCTGAATACACAGCAAAATATGAATACCAACAGTACTACCGTCAACAACATCAACATCGATTCATCAAGTTTTTCGGCATTGACGGAGGCTTTACAGAAAAATTCCGAGCGCAGCCACGAAGATTTGAAAGAAATCACCAGTGTGCTGAATAAAAACCTTGCGACCAATAAAACCGATGATGTGACAATTAAACTTCTGGCCAACACCATCGCCGACACCATGAAAGAAAATTCTCGCCAGCAGATGAAGGCAATTAAAGAATTCGGCGAGTTACTGTCTAAATCAATCATTCAATCGCAGAAGGAATTGGTCAAGAATTTCCGGCAGAGCACACCAGATAAGGTTTATGTACCTTATATTCCTGAGGGAATGAGCGCCCTGCCCGCAGATATTGACATCAGTAAGTCGGATTTCTCCAAAATTGAAGGCAAAGGCCAAAAAAAATCTTTTATGGAGAAAATATCCAAGGGTATTGAAAAAATCAATGATATAAAAAATGAGCTGACCGCCAAAAACGTTACCAATTCTTCGACAGAAGCGGAAAATGTCGATATTTTACCGCATGATGAACCTGCCGCCCAAAAATCCGAACCGCAAAGCAATGATAAACAAACAAAAATTGTTGAAGCGCCGGAAAAAATGAGCTCACCGAAGGATAACAACAAAAAAAATCAGCCGAGAGCAGAAGTAAAAACCGATAAAAAAGCTCAAAAAACCGAGGATAAGTCAGAAACGGCGGCACAAAATTCCAAAGTCGAGAAATCAGAAGAAAAAATGAAGCCCGTTTTTTCTTTTGATGATGAAGATGATTTGGGGTTGCCTCAAACCAATGATGCCGATCTCGACTTAGCTAATTTATTGCAAGATACTTTACCGGCACCGCAATTTGAAGATGCGCTCGCCGAGGCCTTTGCGGAAACCCCGAATGAGCCGGAACCGGAAGCAAAAACGGAACCTGAACCGGCACCGCAATTTGAAGATGCGCTTGCTGATGCCTTTGCGGAAA
>JAGCYN010000099.1 GCA_017960745.1 Alphaproteobacteria bacterium
TTTCCAAATGTTTTCGGCGTACTCTTTAATAGTGCGATCGCTTGAAAAATAGCCGATTCGTGCCACATTCTTCAATGATTTTTTCGCCCACGCATTTCTATCGTCATAATCTTGCGAAGCTTGATGCATTGTTTTGTTAAAGTCTTCCAAATCGGCTAAAATAAAGTAATAGTCGTTATTTAACAAGGCATCATAAATCGGTCGGAACATTTGCGGATAGTTGTTATCGGCAAACATTGTGGAATTAAGAGAATTAAGAATACGTTTGATATACTCGGAATTCTCATAAACCTCGCGCGGGTTATAGTTGATGCGTCTTTCTCTGATTTCTTCTTCTTTTAAGCCGAACAAATAGAAGTTTTCTGCACCGACGGCCACGCGAATTACAATATTGGCACCGTCATAAGTCCCGATTGTCAAGGCGCCGTTCAAAGCAAATTTCATGTTGCCGGTACCGGATGCTTCAAAGCCGGCGGTGGAAATTTGACAGCTCAAATCAGCTGCCGGAATTAAATATTCGGCTACCGAAACTTTATAATCCGGAATAAAGACAACCTTCAAATAATCGCTGGCACGTTCATCATTGTTGATGACTTCGGCGACATTGTTAATCAGTTTAATAATCAATTTTGCAAACTGGTAAGAAGGCGCCGCTTTGCCGGCAAAGATGTAAGTTTTCGGCATAACCGGATGGTCGTTATCCTGAATGATGGACAGATAATCGCCGATAACTTGCAAAATCAGCATCAATTGCCGTTTATATTCATGGATTCGCTTGGCATGCACAATATACATACTGTGCGGATCAACCATAACATGGGTTGCTTTATAAACTTTTTGAACCAGCGCTTTTTTATTGTCGCGCTTAATTTTGCGATATTGTTGAATAAATTCATCGTCGTTTTCAAAAGCTTCCAAGCGCTTCAACTCATCCAAGTCGACAATCCAATCGGTGCCGATTTTTTCGGATATTAAATCGGCCAATTCATGATTGGCGTGCAAAAGCCAACGCCGAGGCGTAATGCCGTTGGTGACATTTTTGAATTTTTCCGGCCACAGTTCATAAAATTCCGGCACCAGAGAATTTTTAATCAACTCAGAGTGCAATTTTGCCACACCGTTAACCGAGAATGAACCGACAATGGAAAGGTTGGCCATGCGGATAACCTGATTATCGCCTTCGCCGTCAACAATGGAAACTTTGCCGAGTTTGTATGAATCTTCGCCGAAACGACTACGGGCAAATTCCATAAAGCGGCGGTTGATTTCATAAATAATTTGCAGGTGGCGCGGCAGAATACGACCGATAATGCTGCTGTTCCATTTTTCCAAAGCTTCCGGCAACAATGTGTGGTTGGTATATGCAAAAACTTTGGTTACGATATCCCACGAAACATCCCATTCCTGACCGTAAACATCAATCAGTTGGCGCATCATTTCCACAATCGCCAAAGCCGGATGGGTGTCGTTAAGCTGAATGCAGACATAATCCGGCAGCTTGACAAAGTCGTTACTCTTTTCCAAAAAGCGGCGCATAATATCGTGAATAGCGCATGAAATAAAGAAGTATTGTTGTGTTAAGCGCAGTTCCTTACCGGAAACCACATTGTCGGAAGGATAAAGCACTTTGGAGATGGTTTCGGTGCGGATTTTATCGCGTACGGCTTCCATATAACCGCCGTTGTTGAAAATATCCAAATCCAACTCATCATCTGTTTTTGCCGAGAAAAGCCGCAGATAGTTGACGGATTTGCCGGCATAACCGACAATCGGAAAATCGTACGGCACACCGTATAACTTATGGGTATCGGTCCAAATATAGCCGATTTTACCGTTCGGCTTGGTATACATTTCAACATGGCCGCCGATCGGAATGGTGACCGTACGGTCATGGCGGGCAAATTGCCACGGCGACATTTCATCCAGCCAACCGTCGGATTGTTCTACCTGATAGCCGTTTTCAAATTTTTGCTTAAACAGGCCGAATTGATAGTTGATGCCATATCCGAATCCCGGAATACCCAAAGAAGCCATCGAGTCAAGATAGCAGGCAGCCAGTCGGCCTAAGCCGCCGTTGCCGAGCGCCGGATCATATTCGGCATCAAAAATATCCTGCAGGGAAATATCCGGAAAACCTTCGATTTTGATGTTTTTCAAAATATCGTAAAGACCGAGGTTGTATAAATTGTTTTCAAGCGAGCGACCGATTAAGTATTCAATGGAAAGATAATAGACGCGTTTCATGCCTTTTTTGTTATAGCGAGCGATTGTTTCATACATCTTATCCATGGCAAATTCGCGAACCGCCAGGGCGATTACGGTAAAAGCATCGGTTTTGGTAACTTCGCAGGTGCGCTTGCCGATAAAATATTTAATGTAATGCTCAATGGAAAGTTTCAGCTTCGCTTTATCTATCTCGTTGAGGAGGCTTTTATTTTCTTTCACGGTCTATCTCCATTTTTATCTAACATACCAATTTGTACAAACTCATCATAATATTGATTGATTGAAAATCTTTTAACACAGCACAATATAGCACTTTTATTTTTTTTGTGAAGTCAAGATTGAAAATATCATTTGATTTTATGGAAAAATGGTCTTATAACTCAGAAAAGTTGATAAAAAATAAAGAGATAGACGGGTGGACGAATGAATAAAAAGTTATTTTTGACGGTTTTGAGCGGAATTTTTTTGAGTGCAAATGTACAGGCCGAAACAATTTTTGAAGCAATGAGCCAGGCTTATAACACCAATCCGACCTTGCACGGCGAACGTGCGAACAGCGGTGCAACCAATGAAGATGCAGCCGCCGCACGCTCCGGTTTTCGTCCGACGGTAGGCGTTGGAGCGCAATATACCGACAGCCATGCCAGAAAAACCGGCATGAATACCGTTGACGGTTACAGCAAAACCTATCGCGGCACGATAACACAGCCGATTTTTAACGGTTTCCAAACGTATAATGCGGTTAAAGCGGCAGATAATGCGGCTAAGGCCGAACTGAATAATCTTTATAATGTTGAGCAAACCGTTTTGCTGGCGGCATCGACGGCTTATTTGGATGTGGTTCGCGATGAAGCCATTGTCAAATTGCAGAAAAATAATGAAAAATTGCTGAAAAAACAGCTCGATGAAACCATTGCTCGCTATGATGTCGGTGAAGTGACCAAAACCGACGTTGCCCAGTCGCGCGCCAGTTATGCGCAAGCTCGTTCCGATGTGATTTCCGCCGAAGGAAATTTGGCAGTTTCAAAAGCCAATTATCTCGATATTGTCGGTCGTCAGCCGCAAGATGTAAAATTTCCGGAAAATTTGGCGCATCTGTTTCCGGAGGCATATGACGAAGCCAAGAAATATGCCAATGAAAACAATTATGCTTTGAAAGCCGCACAAAAAGCACTGAAAGCTGCCAAATATGATGTCAGCAGCAAAAAAGGCGGTTTGTTGCCGGAAGTTTCTTTATCGGCCAGTACCGGTAAAAACACCATTTCTTCCCACACCGCGCGCGATCCTTCCACCCGCAGTACGGAATATACGGTTGATGTCAGTATGCCGCTGTATGCCGGCGGTGCCACCAGAGCGGCCATTCGTAAAAGCAAATATAAAAGATGGGCCGCGCAAGAAAATCTGCGGGCCGCTGAAAGTGCCGTTGAATTCGGGGTAACCAACGGTTGGGAAATGATGCAGACGGCAAAGTCGAATATTTCATCCATCAAAGAGCAGGTTAAAGCTTCGGCCATTGCGCTCGAAGGTACCCAAAAAGAAGAGTCTTTGGGTAACCGTACGGTTTTGGATGTGTTAAATGCATATCAAACCTTGCTTTCATCGCGTGTGAACGAAGTTAAAGCACGCCATGACTACTATGTTTCCGGCTTGCAGCTGTTGCAGGCGATGGGCAAACTGACGGCAAAAAAATTGGGCTTGAATGTTCAATATTATGACGCCGAAGGCCATTATCAGAACACCAAAGGCAAGTGGTTAACATTATCGATTGATAAGTAATCAAAAGCTGTTGTCAAACAAATTTTCGTTTGTTACAATGTCGCCGAATGATATATTTCGCGGAGCATGGTTTTATGGAAGAATTTGAAGAACAGTCAATCGACGATATCATAAAAGAAATTCGGGCAGCGATTATCGAAAAAGAAAGAAAAAAGTATTTCGGCTCGTTTGCGCCGGAAGCAACCGAATATACGCGCACGGACGGCGTTTTTGAATTATCAAAAACAATGTTGGTGGCGCGTGAAAATATTCCGTATCAGTTAGGCGTATGGAGCTTCGATGACGTTGCTAAGAAAATGCTGAAGAAATATAAAAACTATTTTAAATCTTTAAAAAATGATGCTGAAGAAACGCAGGAAATGCGCGTCGCTTAATCTTAAAGGAGAGAAAAATGAAAAAACTGATTTTGTGTTTTGTGGCTTTGGGCTTGTTGAACGGTTGTGCAACTGATGCTTATACCGGTGAAAGCAAAGTAGCTAAAACAACATGGGGAACAGGTATCGGTGCGGCAGTCGGTGCCGGTGTCGGTGCTTTAATCGGTGGTGAAAAAGGCGCGTTAATCGGTGCGGGCGTCGGCGGTTTGACCGGTGCGGCAACCGGCGGTTATATGGATGTTCAGGAAAGCAAGTTGCGCCAAAAATTAACCGGTACGGGCGTTCAGGTGGCACGCGAGGGTGATAACATTCGTTTAATTATGCCGAACAGCATCACTTTTAACACTAATGAGTCGGTTTTGAAGGCATCTTCCAACGCCGTTTTGGATTCGGTGGCTTTAGTGGCCAGCGAATATGATAAAACCAAGTTGCAGGTCATCGGTTATACGGACAGCACGGGTAATGATAAAATCAATATTCCGCTTTCTGAGCGTCGTGCGGCTGCCGTGGCGAATTATTTGGGATTGCGCGGTGTCGCCGGTTCCAGAATCAGTGCTTACGGTGCCGGTGCAGCCAACCCGATTGCTTCCAATGCAACAGAGGAAGGCAAGGCGCAGAATCGCCGTGTTGAAATTACGCTGATTAACGCACAATAGCGCTTATCGTCCAAAATCTATAGTGCTTAAAATCAATTTTGATTGATTTTGTCCGAAATTTGGTCTATAATAGCATCAAATTGAGGGAGGTGTACCGTGTCGATAAAAAATAAAATCATGGCTGGTGTGACGGTGATTGCCGGAATGTTCGGCGGTAAAGCCGCCGCGCAAGAAATTGGGGCGGAACAAGAAGTAACGCCGGGAACGGTTGTTGAGGTGTTGCAGGATAATACGACACCTACCGAAACAAAGGATTCGGTTGCAACATGGCCGAATGTGGCGCAACCGGAAGTTAATAAAAAAGCCGATACGTGGCCGCAATATTCATCACCTAAAAAGAAACCGCAGAAAATAGCATGGGAAAATACGCCGGAAGGCGCCGAAGTTATCAGCACTTATATACACGCTTTGGAAAAAATCGGCGAACATCCTCAAATTACGGCGGAAGACTATGTATATCTCCGCGCTTTAGCCAACTTCAATCGGGAAGTCGCCATGATTGACGGTACCGGGTATGTGATGGATAAAGAGGATTTACAGGGTATTAAACCGGACAGCTTGCAAAACAAATTGGCGCAGGATACGCAAAACTGGCTGACCCCGGCAAAATATGCCGGCAAAAATTGTAATCATGCAATTAAGGGAAATTTGTTCAGTAACGGTTTGTTATTGGATACCCAGGGTGTTTCACCGGCGTGTGATATGGAAAAATATTATCGGGATGACATTAACTTTGTCGGCGCCGAAATTGATCCGAAAAATGACTGTTATGCCGCACACGGAACCACCAAAATTTATCGCAAAACCAAAGCACATCCGTACGGACACATCGGTATGGCTATAGAAGCAGAAGGCTCGGAAACCACCAGAGATTCGTCTGACAAGTTGCGAAATAATATTAACGAAAATAATTATAGCGGTGTCATTTGTTACTTTACGGCACATTCCGAAGCATCTTTGGAAACATGCATTGCCGCTTGGGGAACCAAATATAAAAAAGAACATCGGCCGATGGTTATTGATGAAGATGCCCCTATGAATACGTTTTCGGTTGATTTGACACCGAAACAGGTTTTTGAAACGGCAATTGCCTGCAAAGAAAATTATTTCGAGAGATACACGGCTGCCATGAATAATATGCCGACCAATCATACGGCGAAAAACGGCTATATTTTCGGTCCGCCAACGAAAATTCCGCTGTTGGCACACAACGCCAAAAGAGTTGCCGTGAAAGGTAAAAAAACAACCAGAAGCGGCGCACGCCGTCGCTAAAAAAGCAAAGAAGCCTTGCAAGTTTTTGCAAGGCTTCTTTTTTAGGATTTGTAATCATTACTCAAACAACGAGGGATAACCGACATCATCTTTGCGCAGGTAAACGGGTTGCTTTTGCACCAGCTCCGGCAAGCCGTTCGGCAACGTGTAAAGCTTGACGGTCGAAATGTTCTTTTTCAACACGGAATCATAGATGTTTCTATGCTCCAGCGAAGGGAAGGTGATTTCAAAGGCACACACATCTTCCGTGTTCATCTCTTCCGGCATTTGCTGCAAAACTTCGGCGGCCGTGGGACGCAAGAAGGTTTGCTCGTCATCACACACATGATAGCAGGTAAATTCTGCGGTTTGCTTCAGTTCTCTTTCCAGCACAATGAAGGGCTTTTCATTAACGTGATAGGCACGATCGATATCAAAGCCGTAGAAGTAGCTTTCAAAGAGAGGGTAAGTGTCGGCAAATACAATCAGGTCATCAGACCGATCTTGACCGACAGCCAGAATGTACTTGTGCATGGAGATGCGACGCAGGCGCACAATCGGTTTAATCTTCTTAGCCAGTTGATAGAGCTCTTTGTCTGTCATTTCCGTCGAAAGCAGAATGTTACGATACAAAAGGACGTAAGCGTCCTTCATCGCAGGTGAAATCTGGTTTCCCTGCGGACTGTTAAACAGGTTAAACTTGAAGCTGTTCAACAACTGAGTGTTATAATTATTCATACGCATAAATGTTAGAATTCGGGAGAAATCTAACAAAAAGAAATCGCGTCGTCAACAAAAAAAAGATGCCGTTTAAAGGCATCTTCTTTAAAATGGGGCGGATGAAGGGACTTGAACTCTCGACATCTGGTACCACAAACCAGCGCTCTAACCAACTGAGCTACATCCGCCATAAGCAAATAACTTATTAACTTGAAAAAAATATAAAGTCAACAAGAAATTTTAATAGAAAGAAATTTTCACAAATAGCACATAAATCGGCTATATAACTGTTTCTGTTTAGCATTTATTTACTTTTTTACGCTTATAATTTTCTAAATGTGTCAGTAAGAGGAAAAAATGTTCAAAAAAGTTATCGCGATTTGTTGTTTATTGTTAGGTTTTATCACAACGGCCCAGGCTTCAACGTCATCAATTATGGTGAACGCCGAAGATGGCAGTGTTATGTATGAAATGAATGCCGATGAAGTTCGCTATCCGGCTTCGTTAACCAAATTAATGACTCTTTACATTACCTTTAATGCGTTGGAAAACGGTCATATTAAGCTGACTGATAAGTTGAAAGTTTCAAAAACGGCAGCAGGACGTTCGCCATCCAAACTCGGCGTTCGTGCCGGCACGACCATTACCGTTAAAGAAGCAATTATGGCAGTGATTGTGAAATCGGCTAATGATTGTGCCACGGTTTGGCTGAACATTTTTCCAAGTCAGAAGCCGAATTCGCGGTTTTGATGACCAAAACCGCTAAGAAATTGGGTATGAAAAATACGGTATTCAAAA
>JAGCYN010000100.1 GCA_017960745.1 Alphaproteobacteria bacterium
ATCGGCACGCCGCTTTCATCGGTAATAATAAAGTCACGAATAGCGCCCCACAATTTTTTTTCAGCCGGCCATGTCGTAATTTTCATATGCTCATTCAGCTTCGGCATCCGTAGAATTTGAATCAAATAATTGGAACCTACCCAAGACAAATTATGCTCACGGCAAATTTCCAAGCCCAAACCGAGCAAATCAGCATTTTCGGTGGCAATATCCTGCAGAATATTCATTAACGAAAGAATCCGTAAAAAACCATGACAGTCAACTTCATAGTTCTTTACGGTATATTCTTTGTGATATTTCTGCGGTATGATAACCATTAGAACAACTTTTTATCTTGCGATAAACCGGCAACTTTATACGTTTCGAAACGTGTTTCCAAACGCTTGGAATAAACGGCGCCGGCAGACGGATTAGCCGAATGATACTTTTCTGCGGCCTTTTTCCAATCGTTACCGTTCTTTGAATATAACGTACGCAAAAACTTTGCGCTGTATTTAACGTTGTTCACCGGATCCAAAGCTTCTTCCATCGAGGCGAACTCTGCGCCGTGGAATTTCATATTGACCTGCATACAACCGACATCAATACTGCGAATGCCTTGCTCCTGAAATTTTTTGATTGCAGCCAAGGCTTCTTCTTTGGAATCATAGTAATAACCTTTGCCTTTAACATTAACTGTCCACGGCCAAGCCACATATCTGTTTTGAAGATGATCCCATCTGCCGCTCTCCACGGCTGCGATTGTCTGCAATAAGTCATAATTAACGCCGTATTCCATACCTGCCTGCTTAGCGGCTAAAGAACAAAGGGCACTATCTTTAATTTGCCCCTTTACCGGCAAAATATCAGTATCTTCGTTAGCATAAATAGCATTACTGAATAAAACGAAAACGCTGACAATAAAAAAACCTAATCTGTTAAACACGATGACGTGTCACCTTATTATGCCGCTTCATAAACAGCAAGCATCCCATCCTTTCGGAATTTCAACCTGCTTTGCAACCTGATGCCGTTTACCAAACAGCGTTAAACCGCTTTAACCAATCATTAAAATAACTTAATAAAAGGTTAAACAACGGTTATATAGCACCTATTTTTTATAAAATCCAGTAAAAAGACTCTTTTTTTCACTTTTTTCCGTCATTTAAAATATAACATATTGTTTTTACACAATAAAATAACATGGCAGATTTTTTATCTTCCGCTTGTTTAGTCATGCCTTTATATATCTTGAATTTTTTCAAATTATGGCTATAATAGTGCTGTCGATTTATTCGACTGTGACACCAGAGGCCCTATGGAATAGGTGCATTGGACCCGGGGGCAGAACCCGGCACCTCCACCATTTATGGGGGTGAGTTAGGTTTGACAGTGTATAGTAAAGATTTGCGCTGTGTCCGGCAAGATACCACCGTTATCGGTTCAAAATAAATAAACGCAAATGATAATTTTGCACCAGTTGCAGTAGCTGCTTAAGCTAAAGCAACGAATTTAAATTCTTTAAGCTTTGGTTAGTTTGAAGTGGGGAATGAGCCACCTAGCAACAGAACGGCTCTTATTTATATAAAGAGGAAAAAATGGTGGATTTTGTTGATGAAATAGACTACGACAAGCTGGTGGAACAATCTTTGAGAAACGTTGTTTATTACGCTTTGAAAATTGTTGAAGAACAAGGGCTGCCGGGAGAAAATCACTTTTATATTACTTTTCGTACCGACTTTAAAGGCACGGTCGTTTCCAAAAATTTAAAGGTACAATATCCTGAAAGCATGACCATTGTTTTGCAAAACCAATTCAGCAATTTGGTGGTGCGCCACAACAGTTTTTCCGTTGACTTGAGCTTTGGCGGCATTCCGCAAACCATCACCATTCCTTATGAAGCCATCACATATTTTGCCGATCCGTATGCCAAGTTCGGTTTGAGTTTCGAGCAGGATGGCGATACCGGTGATTTGGCCGAAACAATTCCGGCTTCACCGACAACCGCCGCTGGTAACGATGCCGAAGTTATTTCTTTAGACAACTATCGCCGCAAAAAATGAAAAAAATTTCCGTTTTAATCGCCGGACGGCACGCCACCAGCATCAGCTTGGAAGATGAGTTCTATCAAGAGTTGCTTCGCATTGCCGAGGAACAAAAAATCAGCCGCAACGAACTGATTACGCAAATTGACAGCACCCGCAACAATCAGAATTTGTCCGCCGCCATCAGAATATATATTTTAAAGTATTTACAAGAAAAGCTAGCCGCGCCAGAAAGATTTGGTCAAAAGCACCAATAAGGTAATAACTTCCAAACGCCCGAGCAACATCACAAAACAAAAGATATACTTTGCCGTATCGGAGAAAAAGGCAAAGTTACCGTTCGGTCCGATAACCTCGGTTGAGCCTAAACCGACATTGGTGATGCAGGCCGCAACCGCCGACAGCGACGTGGCAAAATCATAGCCGCAAAGGCTGATAATTGCCGTCATCAACGCCAGACTGATCAGAAAAGAAAAAATATACACGAACACCGACATCGTGATTTTTTCCGACATATTTGACGCGCCGATTTTCAGCGGTATCACTCGATTTGGTTCAATCGCGGTCAGCAAATATTTTTTCAAAAACGCATAAATCACCTGCCAGCGCAAAATCTTAATCGAACCGCAAGTCGAACCGGTACAGCCGCCGACAAAAGACAGTAAAAAGACAAGAACCACCATCCACGTTCCCCATTGCAAGAAATCACACGAGGACAGACCGGCCGTGGTGATAATCGATATGGTTGTAAAAAAGCCGTGTCGCAACACATAGATAAAGGAATGACCCGAAACGATGTAAAGATAAATACTCAATAAAACGGCGACGGTCAACGTGCCGGTCAAAAACACGCAAACTTGCCGATTGCGATCTGCCGTGGCTCGCCGAAACAGCAAAATGTAAAAAGTCATCGGTAATGCGCCGCAAAGCATAAAGACCATCGCCACCACCTCAACGACGATGCTGTCGAACCGCGCCAACGAACCGTTATTCGGGGCAAAACCGCCGGTACTGAGCGCCGACATTGCATAATTGACCGCATCAAACCATTGTAAACCGGCACCCCAAAAAGACGCCACACACAAAAGGGTCAACACCAGATAAACCGCCAAAATGCGCTTAGCTATATAACTGAACTTCGGCATAAATTTGTCATTGGAATCCGAATTTTCATGCTGAAAAATCTGCATACCGCCGATTCCCAAAAACGGCAGCAACGCCACAGCAAAAATAACAATTCCCAAGCCGCCGATATAATTTAAAAGCGAGCGCCAAATCAAAACCGACTTCGGCAACACTTCCACATCGTTGATGATGGTTGCGCCCGTTCCCGTAATGCCGGAAGTGGCCTCAAAAAACGCATCCGTAATACTGCCGACGCTGTGCGAAAGCCAAAACGGAACCGCCGAAAACAAACACACCATAAACCAGCAGACAACCGTTACCAGATATCCCTGTTTCAAAGTAATACGTTCGATTTTAACATAATTCGCCAGAAAAAACGAAATACCGAAAAAGATGGCAACAAACGATGAAATTAAAAACGGGGACCACTCCTGAGCCTCATACACCATATCAAAACCGGCCGGAATAAGCATAATAAGCCCCAGAATACCGAGGATATAGCCGCTAATCATAAAGACCGGTTGCAACATTTGTTTCTCTTTATCTTAAACCGACATTATCCGCCAAATATCTCTGAACCAACGCTTTATTCAGCAACGTATCGCCGGCAAAACATAAGGCTGTTGCCGTTTGCGTCTGTACCGTATAGGCAACGACATGACAATCAACTTCTTTGTTTTCCGTCAGGTTAACCAAATATTCCTGCGCCTGTACCAAATCATGTATCTGCGGATCGCTGTAAATGCCGTACAAATAAACAAATTTATCGGCAATATAAAGGCTGTTGGAACCGACAACCGTCGCCGTTCCCTGATAAACCTGCGGCGTTTTCAAATATTCCAAATCGCTGTTTTCCACAACATTATAATAAGCTCTTAAATTGCGCTCTATCGGCTTTTGTACCGGTTCGGCTACGGTCTCAGGCGCCGGCTTTTTCTTTTTCTTAACCAGCGGATGATATTCCACTTTTTTCTCGGCAGTAACAGGCGCCGCAGCTTGATCACTTACCTTTTGCGCCGCCGCTTTATTTTCCGGCTGTTGCGGTTGAACATGTTTAATTGGATCATATGCACCCTGATTAAATTCGCCGACATTCCATACCGCATAACGTTTGGTGGAAACTTTCTTTTCCTCATTCTCGGCAGAAGACGGCGCCGGCTGTGCTTCCGGTGCTTTATTTTTCATCTCCGTAAAAGAGAGTTTTGTCTTATACCACGCGCATATATCATGAAATTTGACGCCGTAGCACATCGGCACAATAATCGCCACTGCCACAACAGCCAACAGCACCAAAAGAATTTTCCATAACTTGCGGAACGGCCATGTTATAAACATCCAAACCCGATACAACCATGCTCGGAAGCCTGATAATTCAACGTCATCATACTCTTCTTTAGCCATTACTGCCTCCATATTTTTGTTGTAATTCTGTCATTTTTTCCGGTGCAATGCGTTCAAACAAAGCCTCTCCGGTTTCAAACGCCGTTCCGACGGCAAGCGCCTCAGCCTCTTTTGCCACATCAAAATCTTTGATAAGCGGCATATCATCAGGCGTCAAATTAAATTTCGCCATCATCTTGGCAGCGGTTTGCGGCATAATCGGCGCGCTCAAAATGGCATAAATACGCACCAGATTCAAGCACAAATTCAAGATGGTTGCCGCCCGTGCTTCGTCTTCTTTTATCACGGTCCACGGCTCGGTTGATGAAATATAGTTGTTCCCTTCCACCCAAATCGCACGCAACTCGTTCAAAGCTTTACGAAATTCCATATTGTTCATGTATTTGATATAATCGTTCACCCGTGTCTGCAAAGTATCCAGCAACGCTTTATCCGCCGGCTGCCATGCAGTTTTTGCCGGCACCACACTGCCCAATTTTGAGGCCGTCATTTTCATCACGCGCTGAGCAAAATTGCCGAGCACGCCGTTCAAATCTTTGTTGATGGTGTTCACGAAACTTTCGAATGTAAATGATGAATCCGAACCCTCCGGCGCATTCGACATCAGCCAATAACGCCAATAATCGGCCGGAAATTCTTTGATGGCATCATCGGCAAAAATACCGCGATGTTCCGATTTTGAAAATTTACCGCCTTCAAAAGTCAAATAGCTGAAGCCTTTCAGATAATCGACGAAGGTCCAATTTTCACCGGTGC
>JAGCYN010000101.1 GCA_017960745.1 Alphaproteobacteria bacterium
CATAAAAAAAAATCCGTTTTGTATCGGAGTTTTTTTGTTTTAAACAATCAATAGAACTTCCAAGCGATGGTGCTATCAATAATTCATTGCAAGTTGTTTATCTGCGGTCGGATAAGTTATTTTTTATACGAGGCGCGGCGAATACGGTCGTTGATTGCCAGTCCCAATCCGATTTGTGGAATCGGGGCAATGGCAATTTTACCGTGTTGCGCCTGCGCATCGGCCAGCCGCAGATAGGCAAATAAATTGGCGGCGGCTTCATGTAAATCGCCCCTTTTACTCAAATTTAAATCGCCATTGCAAGCGCCGAAACCGATGAAAAATTCGTCGGCCTCAGGCGTTGTGATGTTGATGCGTAAAGTATTTTTCGGCGCATAGTGGCGTAAAAGTTGTCCCGGTGCCGTCGGTAAATTCGGATTTCCTTCCGACAAGATGATTTTTTCACCCAAAAATGCTTCGATATCTTCTTTGGCCGTACCGCCGGCGCGTAACATAACCGCCTGCTTTGACGTTAAATCTAAAATCGTTGATTCGACACCAACTTTACAAGCTCCGCCATCCAAAATCATATCGACCTTATCGCCTAAGCCGTCGGCAACGTGCTGTGCGGTGGTCGGGCTGATGGACTGGTATTTGTTGGCAGACGGCGCCACAATCGGCACGCCGGCGGCTTTGATCAGCGCCAAAGCCATCGGATGATCCGGCATTCTGACGGTTAAGGTGCGCAAACCGGAGCACGCCAAATCGATGCTCGGATTTTCTTCAATGCGGCGCAACACAAAAGTCAACGGGCCGGGCCAAAAGCGCTTTGCCAGGGCAAAAACCCGCTCGTCGGTGGCGGCGTATTCTTTTAAGAAATCTACGTCGGCAATATGGGAAATCAGCGGATCAAAATGCGGACGCTGTTTGGCGGCAAAAATATTGGCAACCGCGCGGGCATTATAAACATTGGCACCCAAACCGTAAACCGTTTCGGTCGGAAACGCTACCAGACCGCCGTTAATAATGCAGGCGGCTGCTTTTTGAATATTTTCTGGGGTATCGGCATAAATATTATTCATTTTTTCTCAGATATTAAATATATGCAGCAAGGCATCATCCAAATCATTTTCGTCGTAGGTTTCCAAAACTTTCCAGTCGTTGCGATCAACAATTTGGTAATTTTTTTGCTTAAAATTATAACATAACAAGTCAAAATCATTATAGCCGAGCAGCAATGTGTTGTCCGGTTTGCGCATCAATTTATTTTGGTCAATGATATCTAAATCATCATCAACCGTTGCGCCGAATAAATAGCAATCACCGGCTTTGATACCGTTATGTTGTTTCAAAAACTTGCCGTAAGCATCGGGAATAAAACTTAAGCCCATGTTGTACAGAACTTTCTGCGCTACAATCAGCGCTTCGGATTCCAGCGTTTCACCCTGTTTGAATTTTTGCTTTTGCAAATAGGAAATAAATTTTTGACTCATTCTCTTCCTTTTCCTTCGATGGTAAGGGCTGATACGCCGTTTTTATCGGCTTTTTTCAAAGAACGTAGCCATTTGTTCAATCCTTTGACAATGTCGCCGGAAACATCGCTGTCCATGCCGATAATGCTGTGAATTTCATCGATTTCCTGTTTCAAATGTGTCGGTGAATGAGAGATGTTGTACTTTGCGGTGATGGTTTTAATGTTATCCAAGCGTTCCAACTGCATCTCAAAGAAGTTGACAACATTTTCTTTGTCTTCCTTCTCACGGCGCCGGAAACGGGCATTGTTTTCCATATCATAATACATGTGGTCTTTTTCGCCGAAACCGTTAATCATCACCAAAAACGGGTTGTTGGAATTCAAACGCGAATAGTAACATTCGGTGTTGTTGGTGGTACGGATTACGCTGTCGTAACCATGATAGAACAGGTGGTGCATTTCGCTTTCGACCAACATCAGTTTATTCGGATAATTGGTTTGCGCCAAATATTTTTCATAATACATTTTACCGCCGCTGGTCGAATGTGCAAATTGCACGCCGTCGGTATGATGTACTTCAAATTTCGGCAACGATAATTTGCTGATCAGTATGCCTTTTTCGTCGCGAGCGGCCAACAGACAACCCTTATCCTGGTCTATAACGTCATCAATCAGTTCCTGTGGAATTTTCTGACCGATGGTGTAGGCGCTGATATCGTAACCGCCTTTTTTCAAATCCGACAGAATTTGACTGGTAAAATTGGTGTCAATTACGGATATGGAATTCGGATCGCAAACGCCGAAACGTTTCATCGCCAAACAAAGCGAATAAACCAACCGTTCGTCAATATTCTTCTGCCGCAGATATTCTTCAAATTGTGTGCCGCAGTGCTTCATAAAGTCCATCACGAATTTATTTTTAATCGGCGTTTTCAAGATGGTTGCTTTAGACGATTTCGGATTGGTTGTAAAGGTGTGGTATAACGCATCGCAGTAATCGCTGACCGACATCACCTTTAAGGCATCCGGATTGATGCGCTTTTTCCAAAGATATTGTTTGAGTTTCGGCTCAATGTTGCGAAAACTTTCAAACTGGCGGAAAACGCGCCACATCGGTGCCGAGGCCAAATCATAATCTTTTAATTTGAATTTTTTGCGACCTTTACCTTCCAGCGACGTAAAATATTTGTAACAGACGCTGAGTTGGTGTTGTTTACGGGCATCAATCGTGCCGTAACATTCCATGCGTACCAAACGGCGCTCATCATCGGCCAACGGGTAAAAACCTTCGCCTTCTTCGTAGTAGGAATCGGTCATCCATTGCATTTTTTCGAAAAAGACATCGGCGGCATATTGCAAAGTTTTGCGCTTTTGCGGCGTTGCAATATTAAATTTATCGCGTTGAATGGCCTGCGTTATTCGCAAAAATTCCATCTGCCGCTCGTAAGGCAGTTGGATAAAAATTTTTTCAAAGTTGTACGGTTCCTTAAAAATTTGCCACAAATCGGCATTTTCTTCCGCCCAAGAAAATATGGTACTTTCTTGTTGGTGTTTGGCGGCATAGGAACTCTTTTTCTTGGCCATGGTTTTTCCCTGTTTTTATATTTTGTCCAAAGTATAATCATATCCGCCGTAAAAGTCCAGCAAAAATTGCAGTTTCATGATAATACTTGCAAATAATGCGGAGAAGGAATATTATTCGACGTATAAACAAGGAAAGGAGTATCGATTATGGTAGAGTTTGTTGTCGGCAGAAATATCAAAAGCAAGAATGATAAATTGATTGTGGCCTCAAAAAGCGGCGAAATTGTGAAAATGTTGCATGAAAGCGAACAATTTTTAGCTTCGGCCATCAAAAAACAAACGATTGAAGATAAAATCAAGTGTTATGATTTGGGCGAATATAAGCTGTATGCCGCGTTGATAAAGGCCAAAAATTCGGTTTGTGATTGGCAGAATTTCGGCGGCGAAGTATGGCGTCAACTTAAAAAGAATCGGGAAGTTAAAATTGCTTTGGTTAATGCCAAACCGCATGAAATATATGAATTTGCGCTCGGTATGGAGCTGGCATCATATCGTTTTGATAAGTATTTTACCACCAAAAAAGCTTCTTTCTATGATAATTTGGAAAAAGTTGTGCTGACCAATTCCGGCTTAAAAAATATGGACGGTTACAAGCCGAATTCCGGTTTGGCCAATGCCGTGCGTTATGCCCGTGATTTAATCAACGAACCGGCCAACGCCTTAACGCCGGAGATTATGGCGCAAGATATTAAGCGTTTGGAATATCTTGGTTTGGAAGTTGAGATTTTAGATGAAAAAGCGATGCGCCAGAAAGAATTCGGTTTGGCTTTGGCTGTGGCACAAGGTTCGGCAAATAAGCCGCGCGTGGCGGTTATTAAGTGGCGCGGCAACGCTGCCGAAAACGGTTTTAAGGTCGGTTTGGTCGGTAAAGGCGTTACCTTTGACAGCGGCGGTATTTCGCTTAAAGGGGCAACCAATATGGGCGATATGAAACAAGATATGACCGGTGCGGCGGTGGTGGCGGCAACCATGAAGTCGTTGGCGTTGCAAAAGGTGCGGCAAAATGTGGTTGCTGTGGTCGGATTGGTTGAAAATATGCCGTCGGGAACGGCCTATCGTCCGGGTGATGTGGTCAAATCGATGTCCGGACAGACGGTGGAAGTGGTTAATACCGATGCCGAAGGACGTCTGGTGTTGGCTGACTGTCTGACGTATATTCAGCGTAATTATCAGCCGCAAAATGTGATTGATATAGCCACCCTAACCGGTGCGATTGTGGTTTCTCTCGGTTCCGCCTATGCCGGTATATTCGGCAATTATAATCAGCTCGGAATGCGTTTGAGCGAAGTCGGCGATGTTTGCGGCGAACGGGTTTGGAAAATGCCGATGGATAAAGAGTATGATAAACAGATTGACTCGACGATTGCCGATATGAAAAACAGCGGCGGTCGTGCTGCCGGTTCGTCAACGGCGGCTTGCTTCTTGCGTCGTTTCATTGAAAAGAATACCCGCTGGGTGCATTTGGATGTTGCCGGACTGGATTTAAGCGACGGTTCTAAAGTTTTATATCCGAAGGGCGCCAGCGCTTTCGGTGTGCGGTTGTTAAATAAATACATCAATCAGTTGTAAAAAAAACGTAAAAAAAATCCCCCTTGAGATTCTCAGAGGGGGATTTTTTTGGTGAACTTATTGAAAGTTCGAAGCTATTTTGCCATCCGGCGATTGTTTGCAGGACGCCGACCGCCGTTGCGACGAGCCGGTGCATGATGACGCGGCGCCGATGCCTCGGCAGGAACAGCCTTTGCTTTTTCCTTTTCTTCAGCCTTGATTTTGCAAGAGCCGCAGCAGCAACCGCAGCAGCAACGTGCAGCCACACCGGCAAAGATACCGGCGATTGCCGGTACGACCAAGAACATCCAAAGTTGTTCAATAGCTAAACCGCCGACAAAGAAGGCCGGACCGAAACTACGTGCCGGATTGACAGAAACGCCGGTAATCGGCAAGCCGAGAATATGAATAACCGCCAAGGTCAAACCGATAACAACACCGGCAATTTTCAAATCACCTTCCGTTACTTTCAAAATAACTTTAACGAAGATGAAGGTGGCGATAAATTCAAAAATGATGGCTGTGGTTAATGTATAACCGCCGCCGTATGTCGCACCCCAACCGTTTTGTCCGAGGCCGTTTGCGGCAATATCATAACCGGCGATGTGTCCGGCAACCATATATTTTAACAAAGCTGCCGCAGCAAGTGCGCCGACAAATTGTGCCACAATGTATCCCAAAGCATTTTTGAAGCTCATGCGGCCGGCGGTTAAAACACCGAAAGTAACGGCCGGATTAAGATGGGCACCGGAAATCGGGCCGACGGCGTAAACCATTGCCGTCACGGCAAGACCGAACGCCAACGCAATGCCGACATAGCCGACGTAAGGGGCCGAGAATACAACCGTACCGCAGCCGATAAATACCAGAACGAATGTTCCGAATAATTCTGCAATATATTTTTTCATTAAAGTCTCTCCTTAATATTATGCTTTAACGCCATTTATACTAGCAATTTATGTTGTTAAAATCAAAGCTGATTTTATGGTTCTCCACATATTTATGCGGCAATAATATCCTTAACCAACGCGTCAATTTGCGGTAATTGATCGGCCTTAAGCGCTGATTTCAGCGACAGACTCGATTCCAAAATCACGCAATTTTTCAGTTTTGCCAGTTCTTCTTTCATCTGTTTGCCGGCAACGGCCGCCCAAGTCCCGTTATCCAAAACGGCAATGCGGCGGTTTTGTAAATTATGCGCCGTCAAATCACGCAGTAAATTTTCCATATTCACAAAAATTCCGCCGTTATAGGTCGGAGCGGCAAAAACAAGAGTCGAATATTGGAACATATCGCTGATGATGTATGACGGATGTGTAACGGAAACATCATACATGCGAATGTTTTTAACGCCGGCATCGGCCAGTTCGGCGGCCAGAAGGGCAACGGTGTTGTAGGTGTTGCCGTAAATTGAACCGTAAGCGATAACAACGCCTTCTGTTTCCGGCTCATAAGCCGACCACTGGCGATATTTTTGCAGATAAAATTCAATGTTTTGCCGCCAGATAAAGCCATGAAGCGGGCAAATCATCCGGATATCAAGCGCGGCAGCCTTATTTAAAACATTTTGCACTTGCGGACCGTATTTGCCGACGATATTGGCATAATAGCGGCGTGCTTCGTCCAGATAAAAATGCTCAAAATCAACCTCGTCGGCGAAAATATTGCCGTTTAAAGCCCCGAAAGTACCGAAAGCATCGGCTGAAAACAAGATTTTATCGGCGGTATCATAGGTCATCATCACTTCCGGCCAATGCACCATCGGCGCCGCGATAAAATGCAGCGTATGGCGACCGGTATTCAGTGTGTCGCCTTCTTTGACGAATATAAATTTGTCAGCCGGCAAATTAAGACTGAAAAATTGCTCAATCATCTTTTGCATTTGTCCGTTGCAGACAATTTTAATTTCCGGATATAAGCGCACCAAGTCGGCAATTTCGGCGCAATGGTCAGGTTCCATGTGGTGAATGACGATGTAATCCAGCGGCCGTTCATCAAGTGCGTATTTTAAGTTTTCCAAAAACTGCTGTCGAACGGCAGCATCAACCGTGTCAAACAAAACTGTTTTTTCATCTTTGAGCAGATAGGCATTGTATGATATTCCCTGCGGTACGGGATAAATATTTTCAAACAACGATAAGCGGTGGTCGCTGGCACCGATCCAACAAATATCCGAAGTAACCTGACGAATGATGTGCATTTTTTTCTCCTTTTACAAAACAGGATGTATTATTGCCGAGCTTTGTTTTAAATGCAAATCTTTTTTACGGGTAAAAAAGGAGAAAGCTTGGCTGCAGAGAGAGTTGTCAACATGTAGGCAAGGAATGGGCCTTGAAAAAACCAACTATATCACCGCGAAAAGGAGTTGTTACGATATGATATAATTCTGCAGCCAAGTTGAAAAACTTATACGTTTGTTTTCCATGATGTCAATCTACGGCGGCAATCTCAAAATTATCTGAAAAAATGAATTTTTTTGTGATTTTTTCGGTCGTTTTTTTCAGATAAAATTCAGATTGATTTCTGTATAATCACGCGGTATATTCGATAAGGGGAGCATTAAATGCGTATTTTACTGGTCGAAGATGATAAAATTTTAGGACAAGGTGTCAAGACGCTGTTGGAAATTGAAGGATTTGAAACCGTATGGGCACCGGATGGTAAAGCGGCGCTTGAAGAATTTGAATTTCAGCGGCAAAACGGTTTCGATGTTATTCTTTTGGATTGGATGTTGCCTGAATTGTCGGGGATTGAAATTTGTAAATATCTGCGCAATCAGCGCCGCGGCAATTTTAACGGCGGCATCATTTTTTTGACGGCAAAGGCGGAGTTGGACGACTGTGTTGAAGGACTGGAAGCCGGCGCTGACGATTATATTACCAAACCGTTTGAAATTAAGGAATTGATTGCGCGTATTCATGCGGTGGCACGCCGTAAAAATAAACCTTATGTCGATGATATATATGAGTTTGGCGGCTTGACGTTAAACGGTGCCGAAAGAACATTGGCTATGGATGGGGAAATCATCAGATTTTCGCATACGGAATTTAAAATATTGCAAATTTTGTTTGTGAACCACGACCGCACCATTTTGCGTGAAACGCTGTTTGAAAAAGTGTGGGGCGACAATCCGGAAATCAGCAGCGCAAATTTGGATTCTTATATTTACAATATTCGTAAAAAAATTAAACCGTGGAACCATAAAATCAATATCGTCTTACTAAAAAATCTGGGCTATACATTGGAGATTAAATGATTAAAACTCTGCGTTTGAAAATAATTTTGCGTTATGCGCTGGTGTTGCTGGCGGTTTCCAGCATCATCTTTGTGACCGGTTATAAAGTTTATCAGATGGTTTCGAGAGATATGCTGCAGAGCAGTTTGCGCAGTTATTTACAGGAAGAAATATACGAGTTTAAAAGAGAAGCGTTGCTTTCCAAAATTGAACTGCATAAAATTAAAACGGATAATTTGTCGTTGCAATTTTTTGCGTTCCGTTACAGCAGCAATTATTTATTGCGTGCCGATGTTCCGGAAGGCGAAGTCGGTGAAGTTTTATCCGATAAAATCAATTTAATTAAAGATTATGCCACCGATTTTCAAAAGGTGTCATTTTATGTGGACGGCAAAAAGTGGATCTTTTTGGTTTTATCGCATACATGGGCCGATGTTTTGGGCTTTCAGAAACAAGTGGCGGTGGCTTTGAACATTACGCCGAACGTTTATATGTTGCATCGCTATCGGAGCTATGGTTTGGTCGGCGTGTTGATTTTATGTTTGGTTTCGTTGCTGATTGCGTATAAAATGGCGGACAGTGCGGTTAAGCCGTTGGTTTTGGCTTATGATAAACAAAAACGCTTTGTTTCCGATGTGTCGCATGAAATGAAAACGCCGCTCAGCGTTTTGATGACTTATACCGAAATTTTGGAAAAAAAGCCCGAACCTAAAATTCTCAATATTCTGAAATCTGAAATTAAAAATATGTCGATGTTGGTGGAGAATTTATTGGCTTTAACCAGGTTGGAACGCAAAAAGAAAAACGGACCGGAAGACAAGATTCAGACCGCCGATTTATTTAAAGATTTAATTGAGCGCTTAAATACGGTTAATCAGGATCGTACAGCGCCGATTAAGGCTCAGATTGAGGAATGTCAGGTGGCGATGGATAAACAACACTTGGAGCGTTTGGCAACGATTTTACTTGATAACGCCCTCAAATATACGCCGGCGGATAAAAGTATCTGTGTAACATCAGGCGTTGAGAACGGTAAATATGTGTTGCGGGTTAAAGATAAGGGAATAGGAATATCGTCGCAGGATCGTAAACATATCTTTGAGCGTTTTTATCGCGTGGATAAAGCGCGTAACCGTCAGAGCGGCGGTAACGGTCTCGGCTTGTCTTTGGCGTGGGAATTGGTGCAGTTGTATCACGGTAAAATTGAAGTGTTCAGCCAAAGTGATCAAGGCAGTGAATTTGTCGTTACCTTGCCAAAGGTTTAAAAAATTTGCTTTCAATAACAGAAAAGCAGTTCTGACGGGCAGAACTGCTTTTCTTGTATAAACTAAAAGTTTCAGGCTGTGGCTTCCTTTGCCGTTCCATCTGTTGCAGTTTGAGGCTGATTTTGAGAGGCCTCTTTCTGGTGATTCTCCTTGTGGGAATAGTAACCATATTCACGGGCACCGCTCAAAGTCAGGAAGATACTCGTTGCGGTCTGCAAGAAGCTCCATTCCACGAGATTGAACTGCGAGAAGAAAGGTATAACCAGCATATTGATGCCATATCCGAAAGTTAAGAACCACCCGATGGCGGGGATCCAAATTTTTTCCTTCAGAATATTCTCGGCCAGCATATTATCGGACTTTTCGGCGTTTTTCTTGTCCATATCTTTCAGATATTCGTACTTACGCAGCAAAAGTTCACGAGCTGTTCCGAGACCGGCAAGAATACTGGCAGCCAGAATCAGTTGGTCCTTGTCAATTGGTGTGCAACCCTCGTAGAAAGGATACACAATGCAGTTGACAGCAAATCCGAGAGCGATAATCGCACCTAAGGCAATTATCCAGAGATGAGAGATCTTAAGAGTAACTGTCATCCCAAAGATTTTTCTGAAAATCATAATCTGTATGTAAATTGGTGAATACTGAATTTATTTTTAAACCAATTTACGAATTATGTCAATATGTTTTTGTCCAAAAAACACTATTCCGGATCAATTTGTTGATTAAAAGCCGGGTTCGTCATCAGGTCTTTCCACTCTTCCGGCATACAGATAACGTAGCGTTTGTTGTAGAAATTGGTTCTGAGACGGCGGCAAAACATACCGAACAATTCTTCGTTATTCGGCTTGTAAGATTTATTAATGTCTAACGGTTCGGTTGCAAAACGTGTGACGGAATCGATATCAACGGACAAGCGATGATCACCAGCATGATAACGGCGCATAACCCGTCTGAAGTGCATCTGACGGCTGAATGCGCGGTTTCTGTCGATTTGATAATAATCATCGACGGTGGTGTTCGGGTTGGTATGTTTCAAATTGCTTTTACGCAAAAGTTCTGCCGTAATATCGCCGACTCCGAAAATAACCACCGGACCTTTATGATTGGCCACGACATTATCGCGGATTTCTTTGAATTTATGACGTTCCGTAAAGTCAATTTTCATGCCGAATCCTTCGTCAATGTACGCCACAACTTTGAATTTCGGATTGTTGCGGGCTAACAACGGTGCCAATATACCGGTTGGCAGATTGTAAAATTTAACTAATGTATTCGGTGGCAACGTTACCCGTTCCATAAACAAATATTGTTCGCTGCGTTCAAACTTCAGGGTACCCCAGTTCCAATGTGTCGGGACACTCAAAAATTCAAACATCAACAGTTCAAAAACAGCAATCTGAACAATGAGTAGCCATTTAAATTTATACATTCTGAAGATAAATTTGTTCATGGCATAAACCATATAAATGGCAAACAGCAATTCCATCGGAATCAGATAGCGGAAAATCGAAAACAGCAGCGACCACAGAATATAAGCCACAAGCATATAAACGCAAATATAGCTGTTTAAAATCGATTGAAAGAAAGGAATCGGTTTGCGCTTGATGATGTAATAAATTAACGCGTAAGCCAAAGTACAAAGCACAAGCCCATAAAAGATTTTGCCGCGCCAATCGTGGAAAACAATTTCAGCCGCGCGTCCTTCCCAGACAAACGGATAGTACAGAAATTCATCCAAATTCGGAATATAGCGGCGGTCTTGGAAGCTGTTGGTGCCGTAATACGGCGACTGGAATAAGCCGTTCATAAACGGCATAATCGGATTACCGTATTCCATATAATTGGCGTACATTGTCGGACCGTAGAGCACGATACTGCTGATGAAACCGCCTAAAATAAAAGCACCGATAAACGGTATCGGACGTTGCAAATTTTTATAAAACACCAGCATGGCGATGCCGGCGCCGAAAGAATACGGTAAGCTGGTTTGTTTCAGCCCGAGAGCAATACCCAATATCAAACCTGACAGAAAAAAGCCTTTAATGCTTTGTTTATGAGGATATTTCTGCATTTTGAACATATAATACATGCCCAAAATTACAAAGAAGGCAATTTGCACCTCGTGGGTGGAAGAACCGGCCTGAAACCATGTTGCCTGACCGGTAATGCCGATTGCCATGGCCAAAATCGTGCAAATAATGTCGCGATAGGTCTTTTTATCAAAAAAGAGCAGAACGGTTTTATGAAAAATAAAAAGCAAAGCGCCGAACCATAAACCCTGAATGGCATAAATAAGCGTCGGATAATCATTGAAATGCTTAATCAGAAGATATAAAGGCATATCCGGCATCGGGTTGAAAAACGAATTGATGGCGCCGAGCGGTGTATAGACTTGATAGCCGGCGGAATCTAACGCTTTCCACGGATTGTAGAGATGGTAATTTTCAAAATCCCATAAAAAGTCAAATTTATTGTAACCGGATACGACGGCGCCGAAAATGAGCCAAACAATCAACCATATCCAATTCGGATTCAAGAAAGCGGCGATTTTTTCCGCAGAAAAACATTTTTGTAAGGCGTGTATTTTCTTCATCTTCAGTTCCCGATGGTATTGTCATGTGTTATTATCACGGCTGATTTTACGCGGAATTTTCAGAAATTCAAGAAATATTATGTTGCAAAGTTGATAATCGTGAATATCGGTATCATAACGCGCGGTGCGTTATATCTTTTTGAGCAATCGGAATCTTGGGGCTTGAAATTTAATTTGATTGCTTTTATAACAAAGCACGGAAAAAGGATAAAAGGTTCTATGGTCGGTTTGTGGCAAATATATTGTTTATTTTTTAAGATGGGAATTTTTACTTTCGGCGGCGGTTATGCCATGTTGCCGATTTTGCAAAGTGAAGTTGTCCGCAAACGACATTATGTTACGGAAGATGAGTTGTTGGATTATTATTCCATCGGTCAATGTACCCCCGGGATTATTGCCGTCAATGCCGCATCTTTTATCGGTTATAAATTGCGCGGTTTAGGCGGTTTGCTCAGCGCGACTTTAGGGGTTATTTCACCGTCGCTAGTCATTATCGTTCTTATTGCGATGGTTTTACGGCAGTATATGGATAATCAATATTTGCAATGGATGTTCGGCGGTATCCGTATCAGTGTGACGGCGCTGATTATCAACACGGTGTGGGATATGTGGCGCAAAAGTGTTGTTCGGGTGCGCGATTATATTGTTTTTGCTGCGGCTTTCGGTTTGATGTGGTGTTGCGGTCTGTCGGCGGCGCTGATTGTGTTATTGGCCGCGGGCGCGGCGTTCATCCCGGATATACGGAGATTGAAAAAATGATTTATCTGCTGTTGTTCTGGGAATTTTTTAAAATCGGACTGCTGGCGGTCGGCGGCGGGCTGGTAACGGTGCCGTTTTTGTTTGATTTAACCGAAGAATATTCGTGGTTTGACAAGCGTGAATTGATTGATATGATTGCCATAGCGCAGTCAACACCGGGACCGGTCGGCATCAATATGGCAACGTATGCCGGTTTTAACGCCGCCGGTATCGGCGGGGCGCTGTTGGCGACGCTGAGCGAAGTGTTGCCGGCGGTGATTATTGTTTATTATATTGCAAAAATGTTGAAAAGATGGCAGGATAGTCCCTATGTCGAAAAAGTGCTGAAAAGTATTCGACCGGCGGTTATCGCGCTGATTTTATTCGCAGGGTTGGATGTTGCCAAAGAAACGGTTGTTGATTGGCAGACGGCAGCGGTTTTGGTTGTTTTATGTGCGGCGATGCGACTTTATAAAAAGAGCCCGTTTTTTTATATTGCGGCATCGGCAGTGATCGGGTTGATTTTGAAAATATAGGGGAGGATATGATGCCTGAAGTAATTTATGATGTGGTCGGGATCGGTAATGCCATTGTCGATGTGTTGGCCAAAGTCGGTGAAATTTTTTTAACCGAGCGCCATTTGCAGAAAGGCAATATGACGTTGATGGATGCGGCGTCATCCGGTGCCATTTATGCCGATGTGATTCCGGAACGTCAGGTTTCGGGCGGTTCCGCCGCCAACACGGTCGCCGGTTTGGCATCGCTCGGTGCCGATTGCGCATATATCGGCAAAGTTCATGATGATGAGTTGGGACAACTGTTCAAACGCGATATCGGTGCGGTCGGGATTGACTGTTTTACCGAGCCGTTGGAAGAAGGACCGGCCACCGGTCGCAGCGTGGTTTTGGTGACGCCGGATGCTCAACGTTCGATGTTTACATATTTGGGAGCCGCGCAAAAATTGTCGGAAGATGATGTGGATGAAAAAATTATCAGCGAATCAAAAATCACCTTTATCGAAGGCTATTTGTGGGATGAGCCGTCGGCACATCAGCCGATCAGAAAAGCTTGTTCATTGGCGGCACAATACGGGCGCGACGTTGCTTTCAGCGTTTCGGATACCAC
>JAGCYN010000102.1 GCA_017960745.1 Alphaproteobacteria bacterium
ATAACAGCGAGTTTTTTTAATAACAGAAAAACGAGGTAAATATGAGAAGAGTTGTTGTAACCGGTCTGGGCATAGTTTCTCCGTTCGGACGCGGTGTCGAACATAACTGGACCAGTCTGTTGGCCGGTCAATCGGGCATTCGCAAAATTACGAATATTGATTTAAAGGATATTCCGGTTCAAATCGCCGGTCAGGTGCCGTGGGGCGAAGGCGAACATGATTTTAATCCGGATACCGTTATGCCGCCGAAAGACCAAAAAAAGGCCGATAAATTTATTCTGTACGGTATCGCGGCTGCCAATGATGCGCTTCAAGATGCCGCTTATGAGCCGAAAGAATTGAGCGAAGAAGAACAATGCCGCGCCGGCGTGATGATGGGTTCCGGTATCGGCGGATTGAACAATATTTACGAAAACGCCATTTCTTTTAACGAAGTCGGAATTAAACGCATTTCACCGTTTTTTATTCCGTCCTGCCTGATTAACCTGATTTCGGGTACGGTATCGATTGACCATGCGTTGCGCGGGCCGAACCATGCTTGTGTAACGGCTTGTTCAACTGGAACGCACGCCATCGGCGATGCTGCCAAAATTATCGCTATGGGCGATGCCGACGTAATGGTTGCCGGCGGTGCCGAGTCAGCCGTTAATGTGTTGGGCTTGGCCGGATTTGCGCGTATGCACGCGGTCACAGCCGAATTTAACGATGAGCCGGAAAAAGCATCGCGTCCGTGGGATAAAAAACGCAGCGGTTTTGTGATGGGCGAGGGTGCCGGCGCTTTGGTTTTGGAAGAGCTGGAACACGCTAAGGCCAGAGGCGCACATATTTACGCCGAATTGGTCGGCTATGGCATGAGCGGTGATGCACACCACATGACAGCGCCTTGTCCGGACGGCGACGGTGCTTATCGGGCAATGAAAATGGCCGTCACACACGCTGCCGAACACGGTGTTCAAATTGAGGACATCAGTTATGTTAACGCGCACGGCACTTCAACCCCGTTGGGTGATTTGGGTGAAGCTGCTGCCGTTCGTCGCTTGTTCGGCGATAAAATCGGCAATGTATCAATGTCTTCAACCAAGTCTTCAACCGGCCACTTGTTGGGTGCTGCCGGTGCCATTGAGGCGGTTTACACCATCAAGGCCATTCAAGAGCAGATTTGCCCGCCGACCTTGAATTTGGAAGATCCGGACGAAGAGGTTAAAGATTTGGATTTGGTCCCGTTAAAGCCAAAGAAAAAGGCTATCAAAGCGGCAATGTCCAACTCATTTGGTTTCGGCGGAACCAACTCGTCGCTGGTTTTCAAAAAATTTGAAGATTAAAAGGATATTAAAATGCGGCTGTTAAGCACCACGGCAAAAATATTGTTTGTGCTGGCGGGGGTTGCAGCCGCTTTTTTGTACGCCTATTTTCATCAGATTATTTACACGCCGCATCGAGTTACCGAGGAAAAGTTTGTTTTGGTAAAAAGCGGCGACAGTCTGACGCAAATTGCCGCGGAATTAAAGCAACAAAATTTGCTTGATGAAGAATGGCATTTTGTTTTATTTTCCAAAATCAACAAGATTTATCCGCAGATTAAGGCCGGTGAATATCTGATTGATAAAGATGTTTCTTTGTATGAAACAGCTGATATTTTGCGCGGCGGCAAGGTGTATCAGCGCAAAATTACGTTTGCCGAGGGGTTGACGGCGCGTGAAATTGCTGAAATTCTGTATGCAGACGAATATTTGAGCGGCGATTTTGAAATGCCCTCGGAAGGTTACTTTTTGCCGGAAACCTATGTTTTTGCACGCGGCGACAGCCGTCAGCAAATTGTCCGGCGGGCGCAAAAAGAAATGGCGGAATTTTTGCAAAAAACATGGGATGAACGCGCCGCGGATTTACCGTTAAAATCAAAGGAAGAATTGCTGGTTTTGGCTTCGATTATCGAAAAGGAAACCGGTGTGGCCGCGGAAAGACCGCAAATTGCCTCAGTGTTTGTCAATCGCTTAAAAAAAGGAATGCTACTGCAAACCGATCCGACGGTGATTTATGCGCTGACCAACGGTCAAAAAGATTTGGGACGTGCTCTGAATCGCAAAGATCTGACGGTTGACAGCCCGTATAACACCTACAAATATGCCGGTTTGCCGCCGACACCGATTTGTAATCCGGGAAAAGCGGCCATCAGCGCCGCGGCGCATCCGGATACCACGCCGTATTTATATTTTGTGGCTTCCGGCACCGGCGGTCATAATTTTGCACGCACGCTTGATGAACATAATCAAAACGTTCGTCGCTGGAAAAATTTGTCTAAATAGCCAAAAATTACTTGAAAAAATGCCGTTGTTGTGCTAGCCTGTCAGTAAGAAAAGGGAGCATGATAATGCAACGTTCGGAATAATATTACCAAAGCATTTCAAAATTCAGTCTGGGTTTACGTCGTTATGATGCCGATCACCATTGGGTTGAGGCACCGGAGGACTTGACTTTTGCCGGTCCGAAGAAAACGGTTCTGATTTTGCCGGGAAGCGGCGTGAACAGCGCCAAAGAAGCCAACGGCATGTGCAAAGTCGTTGAAAAAATGCTACCGGAAGACCGCAAAGATGATTATCAGATTTGCTCGCTTTATTATGACAACAGCTACACGATGTTTCGCCCGACGGTTATTCGTGCCGAAAAAATATTTGATGAATATATTGTGCCGCTGATTGCCACCAAAGATGCCAACGGTGATTTGCATCGCTTAAGCGCACAGCAAGCCGCACATAATTTACGCAATTTAACGGTGGTGACACATTGTTACGGCGGCTATATTATGCAGGAAATGGATAAACTGCTGAAACGAACCATGGAAGATTTGGGGTATTTGGGCGGCGAACAGAGTTATATTCATCGCCAGCTTTTTGTGGTTCAGCATAATAATATTGACGAAGATTTGGGGTGCGAAGATTTCGGTTCCACCAACTTAATCCGTATCAGCGCCGCCGATGAAAAGACCTGGCGCGGCGAAATGTTGGAAGATTCTTTCCGCTTTTATGCCGAAACCAACAAAATTCAAGAACAGGATATGCTGTATTTAAGCGTTAGTGAAAACACCCGCGTTTTATGGGCCGATCGTATCACCAAGGACGGGCGGCGCGAGCATAACGGCGGCTATTGGTTGAGTTCGATTTATAAAACTGAAGCCGGTAAAACCGAAGAACAGCTGTTTCAAACCATCTTTACCGAGGCGGTAACCACCGATAAAATGATTGACAGTATGGAACAAATTATTCGTGATGCCGTGCAGAAAAAGCCTGAGCAACGCTCTTTGTTCAATAAAGTTATGCGCAAAGGAAAAGATTTCAGTAACCGGTTCAAGCAATACAGCCAGAACATCAGACAAGGTTTTGCCAAACTGAAAGATAAGTTAATGAACGGTCAGGCGGCTTCCATTCAACCGATGCAAGAGCCGGTATCGGCGATTTTTGCCGAGGATCGGGATGGCAAGTTTTTGCTCGATTATGCGATTGAGAAGGGGGCGTATGACCTTGCCGAGAAACTGGTGAATTGTATGGCATCGTTTATTCCGGCGGAAACCTGTATGTCTCAATGCCGCAATCAGATGGATGCGGACAGTCGGCGCGGCAAGTGGGCGCAACAAGCGCTTGATGCCAATCAACCGGCGTTATTAAAAGCCGTTCGCACCATGTCGGAAAAGTTCTTGCCGCTGAATTATGAAAAAGCTGACGAGAAAACTTTGACGGCGTCGGCACAAATTTTAGAAAGTTTTGCTTTCCCGAATACCTTATCGGCACAGGAAGAATATTGCAAATATATGGTGGATTTGTATGCCAAAAGCAAACAAATAGAATTAAAGAAAGACATTAACGAACCAAAACAAATAATTGAAAATAATATATTTGATAAATATAAAGAAGATTTTGCTCGTTCGGCTTATGCGCGCAATAAAATAAATCATTTCTGCACTCAAATCGGCGACACCGAATTATCGGAAAAAGTTAATGCCCAATGGGGAAGCGACGGCCTGGCGGGAAAAGCCGATATAGGAAAAGTCAGATGACGGAAAAGAGCTCGATATCAAATTCGGAAAATTCATTACCGCCGGTTTCGACGGCCAATGAGTTTGTGATTGCCGTCCGTGATTTGAGCGCGCCGAACCATTTACGGTTTGTCCAACCGGAAGATTTTCGCATTAACGAAGGTAAACGCAAGCTGATTATTTTCCCGGGTGGCAAAACCATGACGCCGGAACAGGGCAACGGAATGTGCAAGTTAACCGAAAAAGAATTTTTTTCGCAGCTGTTTCTTGAAGATAACGGCAAAAAACTATCACCAAAAGCAAAATTGGAGCGCGAAAAGGCGTATTATCAAGCCGCAGAATTGCGTGATCAATATGAAATTTGCGTGGTGATTTACAATAATCGCAACCGTGCGCTTCAGGTCCAGCAGTTTTTTGATGCGTTTTTGGTGCCGTTGGTGGCCCAAAAGGATGCGTTGGGACAGCTGCACCGTTTGGATAGCGCCGAAGCGGCGGCGAATATGCGCTGTTTTACCGCCAGTGCGCATTGTTACGGGGCTTATCTGCTCAAAGAAATCGATGAGGAATTCGGGAAATTGTTGCCCGAACTCGGTTATACGCCGCAAGAATGCAACGAAATTGCGCGTCAAAGTGTAGTTTTCAATCATAACAATGTCGATGAAGATTTAGGGGTGCATCAGCCGAATATGCTTCATATCCAAAGGTTGCCGCAGCACGATGACGCACTACCATACGAGGCTTGCCGACCGGGAACATATCAGCGTTTTATTAAGGGTGAGAAATACGGTTTTGAAGGGCCGTGTATTGATGAATTGTCGGCTCACGAAATGGTCTTGTTAGCGCCGCAAATCAGCCTGTCCGGCCAAAACGAACATGAAGGCTATTGGTTGCCGCCCGCTAAAAAGAGCGCTGTCGGGGTACAGGAAGAAAAGTTATTTCAAGCGATTGCAACGGAAGTGTTGTCGGCATCCGAGCCGCGGCAGGATGTGCTTGAAATTTTGACGCATACGTCGCAAAAACATCGTAAAGATGCCTCGCTGTTGAAGAAGGCGCGCGAAAACGGCACACAACACATGGCCAAGTTTGAAAATTATTGCGATAAAGTGGCCATCGTGGCACGCATGACGGCATCAGGTCGGCGTTTTCTCTGACAGATTATCGGGCAATCAAAGTGATATAATAGGTAAAGCCGATCCAAAGGCAAATGCCGCCGATAAGGCCGGCGCAAACATCATCCATCATCACGCCGTAAGCGTTTTTCATTTTGCTGTCAAACCATCTGACCGGTCCCATTTTGCAAATATCGAAGAAGCGAAACGCAATAAAGCCGAAAATATACAGCCACCAATAGTCCAAGTTATGATAAAGCTTGTCAGCCACAAAAGTAAAGGCCAACAGCTGCCCGACAACTTCATCAACCACCACTTTACCCGGATCTTTTTCTTCCTGATCATGGATAAGTTCATGGGTTGCCAAGGTACCGATTACAAAAATGATGATGGCGGCGATAACGATGCCGTACACGCCGAAACAATAGGCTAAAACAAAGGCGAGGGGAACGGTTCCGAGCGAGCCGACGGTTCCCGGTGCTTTCGGCGATAAACCGAGCCCGAAGTAAGTGGCAATAATTGTGGCAAGTTTCTTATTCATGGCGTTTCCTTTCATATCACTTGTAACCGAAAATATCTAAGAAGGCAAGCGCAATTGAGATTTTGCACAAAAGACATTCAAAAAGAAAAAATATGCATTATATAATCGTAAAATTTACGCAAAATTAAAGGATAAGATGGTAAACGAAAAAGAGGTTTTAATTTGCTGAAGGAGAGATAAAATGGCATTGAAACGGATAGCTTTGTTGCTGACTGTTCTCGGCGGTATCAACTGGGGTTTGGTCGGTGCGTTTAAATTTGATTTGTTGCGTTTTGCCCTGGGATTTTTGCCGGGCGCGGTGGTGGTAGCGCAGATTATCATCGGTTTGGCGGCGGCCTATGTTTTGTTTGCATACATGATAAAATAGCAAAAAAATCTTGACTAAAGAAATTTCTTGACTTATTGTGCATTCCGTCGGCGGGCGCTTAGCTCAGTTGGTTAGAGCCGGCCGCTCATAACGGTCTGGTCGTAGGTTCGAGTCCTACAGCGCCCACCATAATAAAAAGAGGAAAGATATACTTCCTCTTTTTTCTTGTTTTAAATACCGCGTCAAAGCCCAATGTTTGCGGGTATTTGCAAAAGATTCGTTTGATGCGACCAAGATGTCACTTTTGATGATTTTTGAAAAGATACCGCCCGCCGCACTAAAATAGATACTTTTGGATTGAGCTCACTCAGACCATTTTGCCCTGATAATACTAGCCTCTGACCTGCCCAAGTTCGTATCCCATATCCTCGCCACTCTTGAACAAATAAGAAAAGAGATACCGGTAAATATCGCCTCGATTATAAGTGGGATTATCACACCAAATTTATTGACTCTCCATATTTCCGCGCTAATAATAGAACAGAAATAGAACATTGAA
>JAGCYN010000103.1 GCA_017960745.1 Alphaproteobacteria bacterium
AATGCCGGCTTGGGACTTGTCTGATTTATATCAGGGGATTAAAGATCCGAAAATTGCCGCCGATTTGGAAACGTATCGCAAAATGGCGGTGCGTTTTGCCAAGAAATATAAGGGTAAATTGGCGCAGTTGACGGATAAAGAATTTCTGGCGGCGCTGAAAGATATCGAAAAACGTTCGAATATTGCCGGAAAACTTGGTCAGTTTGCGTATTTGAACATGGTTACCCAAATGAAAAACACCGAGGCGGTGGCGTTTTATCAGAATATTGAAGAAAAGCTGACCGATTATTGCAAACCGACGATTTTTTTCAGTTTGGAATTCAATCGTTTGCCGTCGGAAAAAGTTAAAGAATGGCTTAAAAATAAAGATGTAAGTTTTTATAAATACTGGATAAATTGTGTCAGAAAATTTAAAAAATATGAGTTAAGCGAGCCGGAAGAAGAGTTGTTGGTGGAAAAGTCACTGACTTCCGGCGATGCTTGGGTGCGTTTGTATGAAGAAAGCTGTTCGCGCTTGGAATTTACCGTTGACGGTAAGAAATATAACGATGCCGAGCTTTCAAAGCTGTTGTTGGATAAAGATGCGGCATTGCGGTTGCGCGCCGGCAAAGAAATGAACCGCGTGTATTTGGAAAACAGCCATCTTTTGACTTATATTTATAATATGGTGATGAAAGATAAGGCCATTGAGGACGAAAAGCGCGGCTTTAAAACGCCGGTGTCTTCCCGCAATATGAGTGAAGATGTCAGCGATGAGAGTGTTGAAGTTTTGGCGCAGACCGTCAAAAAACATTACCGCGATATTTCGCATAGTTTTTATAAGCTGAAGGCCAAGTGGCTCGGGGTTGATAAAATCAGCTACTATGACCGTAACGCGCCGCTGCCGTTCAGTAACGATGTGCATTACACGTGGGATGAAGCCGTTAAAATCGTGCTTGATGCGTATCGCGAATTTTCGCCGAAGCTGTATCGGGTGGATAAAGACTTTTTTGACCACATCTGGATTGATGTGCCACCGCGTGACGGTAAACGCAGCGGGGCTTTCTGCAGCGGCTCTTCGGCCACACAGCATCCGTATTTGATGCTGAACTTTGCCGGCAAGCAAAACGATGTGTTGACGTTGGCGCATGAGCTCGGACACGGCTGTCATCATCAGTTGCGCAAAAAGAATGGCGAACTGAACGAGCGCAGCCGTATGACTTCGGAGGAAGTGGCGTCCGTCTTTGGAGAAATGATTGTCTTTCAATCGATGTTGCGTCAGGCCAAAGATGATAAAGAAAAGCTGTGTTTGATTGCTTCAAAAGTCGGCGATATGATTAATACCGCCGTGCGGCAGATTGCCTTTCACTTTTTTGAAACGCGCGCTCATAACGAACGTAAAAACGGCGAAGTTTCGGAAGAGCGTTTGAGTCGAATTTGGGTGGAAGAAATGAGCGACAGCTTAGGCGATGCGGTGATTGTTGATGAGGACAGCGCCCATATCTGGTCAATGGTGGGGCATTTCTTCTTTTTGCCGTTTTATGTGTATGCTTATTCGTATGCCGATTGCTTCGTCAATTCGCTTTATCAGGTGAAGCAGTCCGGCAAGGTTGCCGATTTTGCCGATAAATATCTGCATATGTTGTCGCGGACGGCCTTGGACGATTACGGCACAATTTTGAAGCCGTTCGGTTTGAACCCGAACAGCGTTGAGTTTTGGGAATACGGCTTATCTTTGATTGCGTCGTATATTGACGAGTTGGAACGTTTGGATAAAAGAATTAACGGTTAACAAGAAAGGACTGGACGATGTTTACAAATAATTTTAAAACCGCGTTTTTAATTTTTTGTTTGGTATGTTTGTTTATGTTCATCGGTGATGCGCTGGCCGACAAACGGGGCGCGATGATCGGCTTGGGTGCGGCGGCGCTGATGAGCTTTTACAGTTATTGGTTCAGCGATAAGATGGTGATTAAGGCTTATCAGGGGCGGGAAGTTACCGCGCAGAGCAATCCGCGTTTATACGGTATTGTCAGCACTTTGGCACAGCGTGCCGGTTTGCCGATGCCGAAAGTTTACACCATTCCGGAAAAACAGCCGAACGCTTTTGCAACCGGACGCAATCCGGAACACGCGGCGGTGGCTTGCACGGAAGGTTTATTGCAAGCAATGAGCGATGAAGAATTGGCCGGTGTGTTGAGACATGAACTGGGACATGTTCAACATCGCGATATTTTAATCAGCACCATTGCCGCCACGTTTGCCGGTGCTATATCCAACATCACGCGTTTGTTCGGCGGCACCCGTCAGCAGCAGAATAACAAACAGGGAAACGGGGTGTTGATGTTGGTAGCGGCGCCGATTATTGCCGCGATTATGCAGATGTCCATTTCCAGAAAGCGCGAATATTTGGCGGATCAAGCCGGTGCGGAATTTTCCGGCAATCCGTTATATTTGCGTGATGCGTTGGAAAAGTTAGAAAATTACAGCAAGCAGATTCCGTTTCAAAATACCAGCCATCAGGCGACGGC
>JAGCYN010000104.1 GCA_017960745.1 Alphaproteobacteria bacterium
CAATCATTGAAGACGGCGAGCTTAAAAATATTGAAGACGGTGAATTCGGCCACAATATGATGCACGTCAGTACCCCGAACATTCATAACACTTTCGCGCATGATATGTTTAAGTCAGTTTTGGAAAATGCCAGTCAGGGAATCCGCGGTAAACAACTTTTCAAGGTTCAGCAAACAACCAATCAGGCGACCAATCTCACCCTGCTCTCACAAATTCAGCATATTCGCTAGTCAGTCTAATTCTTCGCTATCGTCATCAATAATGATAAATTCATCATCGCCAATGACATTCAAAACCGCGCGAGCGCGTTCATCAAGCAAATCCAAGTCCAAACTGGACGAAGAAATCAACTTCACTTTTTGCTCCAGTTCGGCTTTTTGTTTATCGTAGTTGTTTTGAATCTTGGTGGCTTCGGCAATTTTATCCTGCAAATAAAAGTATGTAAACAGACCTCGCTCACCTTTAATGGCAAAATATGAAAAATAGCTACACAAAAAGATCAGCAGCACCATTACCACCGAACTTTTACTTTTTGCAACAATATAAGACCAAAATCCCATTTTCACCACACCATTACATTGACACCATTGAAACAAATTTTTATTAAGAAAAGGTTATAAAAACACACTTAATAAAAATTTTCTCCTTTGGCAATAAATTTGGTGGCGCGCACATCAATCAGCTTCCCGTCTTTCAACGTCACTTCCCGATCCATTTTGTGCGCCAAATCGATATTATGGGTGGCAATAAGTGCGGCCAGACCGGTTTCTTTCATCACTTCCAAGAGTGTCAAAAACACATTATCCGACGTATTCGGATCCAAATTGCCGGTCGGTTCGTCAGCCAGCAACAGCTTCGGCGTATTGGCCAGAGCGCGGGCAATTGCCACGCGTTGCTGCTCGCCGCCGGAAAGTTCGGCCGGACGATGTTTGGTACGCTCGGCAAGCCCCAAACGATGCAAAAGCCACTTTGCTTTTTCGGCGGCATCTTTATATTTAACACCGGCAATCAGCTGCGGTAAAATTACATTTTCCAGCGCATCAAAATCCGGCAACAAATTATGATATTGATACACAAAACCGAGATAATCGCGCCGCAAGCGGGTACGCACGGCATCATTGGTATCGTTGCAATCGATTCCTTCGATAAAGATTTCGCCCGACGTCGGCTGCTCCAACAAACCGGCAATTTGCAACAGCGTTGATTTACCGGAACCGGACGGTCCGATAAGTGCCACAATTTCTTTGGATTTGATTTCCAAATTGACGTCGCTCAAAACCACCAGCGGCTCACTGCCCTGCTGAAAAATTTTGCTGATATTGTTTAGCTGTAAAATCGTGGTTTTACTCATAACGCAACGCCTCCGCCGGATCAAATTTAGAAGCCCGATAGGCTGGATAAATCGTGGCCAAAAACGCCAGCAATAAGGTAATGGCAATCACCAAAGCCACCTCAAAGTTATCGACTTTTGCCGGTAATTGCGACAAGAAATAAATTTCGGAAGAAAACAAATCTCTGCCCGCCAAACGTTGCAAAAACTGACGAATATTTTCAATATTTTGGCAGAACAACAATCCCAAAGCCACACCGATAGCCGTGCCGACCACGCCGATGAAAGCGCCGTCCATAAAGAAAATCCGCATAATCATCGGCCGCGTTGCCCCCATGGTGCGCAACACCGCCACATCGCGGCTCTTATCTTTAACCAGCATAATCAACCCGGTAATAATGTTAAACGCCGCCACCAAAATAATCAGCGTTAAAATCAAAAACATCACATTGCGTTCAACATCAATGGCGTTGAAAAATGCGGCATTAGTTTGTTTCCAATCATACACATACGCATCAAGGCTGACGCTTTTCTCAAGCAATGTGTGCATTTGCGCGAGTTGCTTTTCATCTTTAAGGCTGACGTCAATCACCGTGACGGCATCTTTCAAACCGAAATATTTTTGTGCGGCGGCCAGCGGCATGAAAATATAGTTTGAATCATATTCATACATACCGACATCAAAGGTGCCGATAATCGTGTACGATTTAATCCGCGGCACCGAACCGAAAGCGGTAATTTTACCGTTCGGCGAAATCAGCGTGATTTCATCACCGATATAAACGCCGAGTTTGTGTGCCAGCTTGTTACCCAAAACCACAACATCACCGTCATACTCATCCATATCAACGGTGGCAAAACCGTTGCGCATCACTTTTTTACGCAAAATATCCTGCTTATCGATACCGCGCACCATGGCACCTTCCGCGCCGTGTGCCGAAGACACCAGCAACTGTTTTTCAATCAACGGAATGGCACTTTCAATGCCGTCAATTGCGCGAATATCGCTGACGGCTTTTTTATAGTTATTAAACGGGAAACCGGCGGAAGCCACAATCGAAAGATGACCATTGATACCCAAAATCCGGTTCAACAATTCGGCCTTAAAACCGTTCATCACCGCCATCACGATAATGAGCGTTGCCACACCGAGCGCAATACCGGTAAAAGCAAAACCGGTAATCACGGATATAAAACCTTCCTTGCGTTTTGCACGCAAATAACGCCACGCGGTCATGCGTTCAAATTTTGAAAACACGCTGTTCCTCCTTCATACTTTTTCTGAATGTATAAAGAATATCCGAGATTTGCAACCGTCAAGCAACGAATATACACAAATGTTTCTTTACATACCGATTCGCTGATTAAGCTTCAAAATTCTGATAATGGAAAAGATGGTATAGAACTGATCAAAAACGCGATTGATGCGTTTACGATTAAGATTGGTGCGCCAAAACGAATTGGCCTCAAACATATTTTCTTTGGTGCGAATGGCAATCAGCAATTTATTGTCGCTGAAATTAAATTGCAACGAGGTACCGTGATACAAATCGCGCAATTTCAGCATTCTTTCCATAAATGCGGTGGTCAGCAGATAGCGTGATTCAATTTGGCTGTCGGCATAAACCTCAAAATATTTTTCAAACTTGCTGTCTTCCAATTTAACGTTTTGCAACCCCTTAACGCGGTTAAAAACGTTGAACAAACCTTTATCTTCCAACACCACGGTACGACCGACAAAATTTTTGTTCATCTCCAGCAAAATACAAATGCCGGTAAAAACTTTTTTCTTTTGAATATTGCCTTTGTCATCGGCATGCACCTGCCGCAATTTTTCTTCGGCAACGGTGATTCGCACATCATCATAAGTGTCGCAAAAATAATCATCACCGATGTTTTGATTAAACTTGCCGAACAAATCGGATGCCACCAACAAATCACTGTCTAACACCTGTTCGTAAAGGTATTCAAAATCGCCGAAAAAATTGGCAAACATCGGCATAATATCCGGCTTCACTTTTTTGCGATACAGATAAAGCGGTCCGCATAACAGCATCAGCACCGCACCGGATGCGGCCAGCAACATTCCCGGATTCTGGCGGTCTTGCATCATCGGCGAATGTAAAATATACCACATAATCGTCGGATAAAAAACAAACCCCATCAACAGCAAAACAAAGACATAAGATAAATAAAAGTAGCGTGATCTTTCGTTTTTTTTCAAAACCGGATACAAACTTTCGGTGTAATATTCATCGAACTTTTTCTTTAACTCAATATATTCCGCGTCTTTGGTAATATCAATCATCTATATATCCTGAACTAAAAGACTGATAATATCCGCAAACATATACGTATAAATAAACTCGTTATGAAGTTGTCTGAATTTTTCTTTATCCAAATCGCGGCTCCAAAACTTATAGTTATCGACATAGAGCGAGCTGTTTTCAAAATAAATACGGATATGATCATCTTCAATTTCCGCATAGATATGTCTGGCGTTAAACACATCTTTCATATCCAGCAGGCTTTCGAAAAAATTAGAGCGCAACAAGGCGCGTAAATATTTATCATTTTCGCAAAAAATGCTGAAATAATTGGCGGCCGGAATTTCAATAATGCCGGCTTTATTGGTCATATTATTCCATTTGTTTTTACGCATAAAACCGCCTTTTTCAAACAAGCAGATGCTCTCTTTAAACGGCTGTGGAAAAGTCATATACACGATAACGCCGCGCGAAACGGTACGGTGCATTCTTAAAATTTTCGGTCCGAATTTTGAAGTATAAACCGTATCGCGCATCTCGATTTTAACATCGTGATACATATTTTCAATCCGGTGCGATGAAGACACAAAATCATGCTTCGGAATGATGACGGAATGAACCAGTTTGACTTCTTTATTTTGTTCGTGTTTCCAACTGCCGTAAAATTTCAAAAAGACATCGAAAATATCTGTCCTCGGCTGACGGTAATAGGCTATAATCGGGTAAAAAACCACCAGATACGCACACACGCTGAAAAACGCAATCGGCTCCCAATTAAAAGTTCGCTGATGCATAATGGCGCCGAACAGCGAAAGCAATAAATTGACGCAAACAAAAAAGCTGACAGACCAGAAAAAAGCCCAGAAGCGGCCGCGATATCTGCGTTTTATCATATTATCATGATTGACAAGCGGAACAATTTCGTTCTCAAAATACTCTTCAAAAACGTCCACCGGCGCGTTTTCTTCTTTTACTTCAACTTCTTGAATAAAGTTTGCCATCGTTACAGCCTATTTGAAATAATCAGCACTGTTAATCGGTTTACGCTCAGCCTCGGAAACTTCAAAGAACGGCGTCTTTTCATAGGTAATACCTAACATGGAAGCAATCAGACTGCTCGGAAAGATTTCAACGGCATTCTTAAGTTCGTTCACATTGGCATTATAGAAGCGGCGTGAAGCGGCAATATGCTCTTCCACTTCGTTCATGCTCTGCATGGCGGTAATCATGGTCTGATTAGACTTCAAATCCGGATAATTTTCGAGCGATACTTTGAATTCCTGCAATTTTTGATTCAGTAGATTTTCCAGTTCCATTTTTTCTTTCGGTGAGCCGACAAAAGTATTTTGCATGGCCTTGGTACGCAAATTTGTCAATTCGGTCATTAAAGTTTTTTCGTGTTCCATAAATTTTGCGGCCATTTGGAGCATATTCGGAATTAAATCATAACGTTTTTTGAGCTGCACATCAATGTCGGCCATTGATTCGTTGACCTTATTTCTGATTTTAATCAGGCGAACGTACAAAACATATGTAAACACCACCAGAACGGCGATAATGATATACAGCAACGGATTCGATGAAAAAGACATAATTTCCTCCCTCTGATAAAAAAAATACTGCTCTAATCTATCATAAAAAATACAGAAAAACTATTAAAATTTATTAAAAAAAATATTGCCAAAAAAATCGGGCTATGTTACAATTAGTCAAAAGGGGCAGAAAATGAATGACAGACGCATTAAATTTCTGAATAATTCCATTCGCGATCAGTTAATGGCGCGTCAGACACGCGAGGCTGAAGAAAAGACCGCGCGCGAACAAACAACAATGCGTGAACAAACAGCCTTGCGCGACCGTCAAGACATGCGCCAAGGCGCCATCGCAGCCGCCCGCATGGAACGTGCCGTTCAAGAACAACAAAATACCCCGACACCACAGGTTAATCCGCAACGCGCGGAAAAGAGTATGGAACTGATGTGGCGTATGATGGATAAACGTATGAACGACCGCCGACTACAAGGTTCATAGCACATTTTTAAGCAGACTTGTCTTGCGTTTAAAACAAACGCCGGATAAGCATGGACAGTTTTTTTTAATTTTTAATATAGTGATTATGGAACGCAGAAAATTTATTGAGCAAGGCGATGTTAAAAGCCTGACGGAGAGCACATTTAATCAAAAACTCTCTATGTCGTCGGAAATCGAACACAGCACCTACACTGATCCGCTACGCGAAGAAGATGAAATTTTGCTGGTGGAAAAGTTTGCCGTCGAACCGAAAGTCTGGAAACCGTTTATCAAGCGCTATCTCGAGCACTATCCGATTACCAGCAAGGCCATGTATACACTGTTGCAGCACCTTGATTTGCCCGACACCGTTGAACTTGTGAAAGCAATGTTCATTAAGTACGGATACAACGAGGCAGAGATTATGGTGTTTTCGAAGCAGAAATGTTCGCCCGAAGTTCAGCAGAGTCTGTTGCAAATCATCAGCAACAACGCTCGGATTTTTGATAAAGACATTTTTCTGCTTCTGGAAAAATATGACAGCTCGTCTCAAAGTGAACAGCAGAGCAGTTACGCCGAGAATTATCGCCGTAGTGCCACCGAACACAGACAGCAGCGCTATCATTAATTTCCGGATACCGACTTGGTTCCCCGCTGTTCCGTCATGGGACATCGGGGATTTTTTATTAATATTCATCCGAACGATGAATATCCGCGCCATAATCTTTTGAAAATACGTGCGTTATCTGTTTGCCAATTTCATATAGCGATATGTGATCTTATTGGCAATATCCGCTGCTAAGTTCTTAAATTTGATTTTGGCCAAATTGCCTTCAACCTTAATCACTTGGCATTGAACCGTCACATCAACATCGTCAAAACGTAATGTAACATCAATTTTATCGCCGACTTTCAAACCGCCTTCGTTTACAATCGTCGCCCCTCTACGATTTAACCGCGTAAGCATCAGTCGGCTGTTTGGCTTCATTTATAACAAATTCGGCATAAAAGGAGCATCGCATTTAGGACGCCATCTGATTGTTTCAAAACTGGTTAATTCCGGCGTTAATATCTGCTTGGTGCAAAAACTTGCCAATCACCGCAATATCTCAACCACACAACGCTATTTCAATTATAACGAAAAAATGCTCGCCAACGCAGTGGAAAACGTGAGAGTGTAGAAAAAGAAATTTTGATAGTACAATATAAAATGTATTGACATTAAAAAATTATAGCAATACACTTTTGTTGTGGATTAAGAGGAAATCTATATGACTAATTTGTTTATGAACATCGTTTGTTGTCCGTCTGCTGTTAATCGCAGACAGGTACGCATATGCGATTGATAAGCAAGTTAAATCTTTAATTTAATGCGTTCCGTTTTTGGAACGCTTTTTTTTTGAAAGGATAAAAATATGACAATATACAAGAAAATTACGGATTTAGTTGGAAATACACCGTTATTGGAATTATCCAATATTGAACAAAATGATAATATTGAAGCAAAGGTTTTGGTTAAATTAGAATATTTCAATCCGGCCGGTAGCGTGAAAGACCGTATTGCCAAAGCAATGATAGAAGATGCCGAAGCAAAAGGTAAATTGAAAAAAGGTGCAGTAATCATTGAACCGACAAGCGGAAATACCGGAATAGGGTTGGCGTCGGTTGCCGCAGCTAAGGGATATAAAATAATTTTAACTATGCCGGAAACAATGAGTGTGGAAAGAAGAAACTTATTGAAAGCATATGGTGCAGAGTTGGTCTTAACCGAAGGTGCCAAAGGTATGAAAGGCGCCATAGCTAAAGCGGAGGAATTGGCTGCTGAAATAGAAAATTCATTTATTCCGGGACAATTTATAAATCCGGCAAATCCGGAAGCCCATAAAAAGACAACCGGTCCGGAAATTTGGAAAGATACGGAAGGAAAAGTCGATATTTTTGTTGCCGGTGTCGGAACCGGGGGAACACTTTCCGGAGCAGGAGCATATTTAAAAGAACATAATCCCAATCTGAAAATTGTTGCGGTTGAACCGGATGATTCACCGGTTTTGAGTGAAGGTCGTAGTGGGGCACACAAAATTCAAGGCATAGGAGCCGGATTTGTACCGGATACACTTGATACGAAGATTTATGACGAAATCATCAGAGTCAAAAATGAAGATGCTTTTGCTACCGGTAGGCGCATTGCTCACGAAGAAGGTGTTCTGGTAGGTATTTCATCCGGTGCGGCCGCATTTGCTGCGTTAGAATTAGCAAAACGACCGGAAAATAAAGGTAAGGTTATAGTTGCTATCTTGCCGGATACGGGAGAACGTTATTTATCGACACCGCTGTTTTCGTAAAATAAATACAAACACTCCCTTAACCGCAACGAAAAAATGCTCGCTAATGCGATAGAAAACGTGAGAGTGTAACGAGCAATTAATAAAATTTTCAAAAATCTCTAAAATGTTAAACAATGTGGCGAATCTCAACAATGTTTAACATTTTTTTATTTGCGGTATTTTGCTCATTTTCAAAAGTGCTTATTTTACGCGGTTTTCAGAAGAAATGTTAAATAAGATAGATTCTTTAACATTTTCAAAAAATCGGTATATTGTAACGATTCGATTTTACGTTTCATTTTGATTTAAAAATAGCAATCAGGTCTGAATTTCGGAAAAAACGTGTGACCAGCGTGTGACCGGAGGAATTTTGACGCTTGCTGAAAAATTTTGGAAACAAAAAATCCCTGTAAAAACAGGGAGTTAAATGGCGCGCCCGGCGGGACTCGAACTCACAACCTTCTGATCCGTAGTCAGATGCTCTATCCAATTAAGCTACGGGCGCATCAACAGATATTGTTATTAAAACAAATAAATTTGAATTGCAAGCATTATTTTTATTTTTTTTTATTTTTTCATCATCAGCCACAATTTAACGCCTATCCACCAGCAAAAAAGGGGAGATTTTACTCTCCCCTTTTTCTTCATCATGACGTTCTAGTCAACACACGCACCGTGCGGAACATCGCCCGTATCCGTGTGTGCCACACAGTAAGAGATGAACGACTTACCCTGTGCTTTACAGGTTGCTTCGGTATCATCATAGTTGCAGGCATCTTTGCACTGCGCCGAATAGACAATTCCGCCGCAAACAACCGGTGTCGGATCTGCCGGATATAAGCCGCTGCCCTTGCAGTTTCTCAATCCGTATGCCGGTCCCTGATTGCCATTGCAGTCTTTCTTGACCGTACAGCTGGCAACTGCCGCGCCGGTTTCCGTACCCGCCGTACAATTGTAACCGTCGGCACGATAATAACCGGAATTCAACAGGCTTGTGTTCTCTTCATAATAGAAGCAGATACCGCCGTTGGCGTTGATAACATCGCCCTTCTTATAGGTGCATTGACAACTGTCAACATAAGTTTCGCCGCAGCACTCAATCGG
>JAGCYN010000105.1 GCA_017960745.1 Alphaproteobacteria bacterium
AGCTACCTGACCATCGGGTACGGAGTGTTTATAATATAGTTTTTTTTAAATGTCTATATTTTTTTTGCAAAATGTGGATTTTTTTTTAGGTTATTCACAACCGCATTTTTTTCCGAATTTTTAAAATCGCTTTTTTGTAAAAAAAACGCCATTTTTGCTCAAAAATTGCAATTTTTTGCATAAAAATAAGGAAAAATTGCATATTTTTGTTTTTTTTTTGAAAAAAAGGTCTATAGCTAGCCATAGTGAAATTATGAAAGGAACGGATAATTAAAATGTCAAATCCTATCGATACAAAAATAATCAGCAAGTTGGCTGAAATCCTGGATAAAAATCAACTGACCGGCTTAAATTACGAAGACGAAAATTGCAAAATTTCGTTGGTACGCGAAAACGGTGGCGCCGTGGTGCCGGCTTATGTTCCGGCAATGCCGCAACCGGCTGCACCGGCTGTTCAGACTCCGGCCGCGGTTGAAGAACCGAAAGAAGAAGCAACCGTTGATTATTCAAACGATCCGAATGCCGTTAAGTCCCCGATGGTCGGTGTGGTTTATCTGGCCAGCAATCCAAACTCGCCAAACTATGTCAATGTCGGTGATACCATCGCCGCCGGCGATACCGTTTGCTTAATTGAAGCCATGAAGACCTTTAATCCGGTTAAAGCTCATAAAGGCGGTAAAGTTACAAAAATTTTGGTTGAAAGCGGCGACCCGATCGAATATGGCGCTCCGCTGATTATCATCGAATAATTTTAAGGTTAGTCAGATGTTTGAAAAAGTTTTAATTGCCAATCGCGGCGAAGTTGCTCTTCGTATTCATCGTGCCTGCCGCGAAATGGGAATCCGTACCGTGGCGGTACATTCCGAGGCAGACGCCAATGCCATGCATGTGCGGCTCGCCGACGAGGCCGTTTGTATCGGTCCGGCTCGTTCAACCGAGTCGTATTTAAATAAACCGGCAATTATTTCGGCAGCGATTATTACCGGTGCCGATGCCATCCATCCGGGATACGGCTTTCTGTCTGAAAACGCCGACTTTGCCGAAATGGTTGAAAAACACGGCATTACCTTTATCGGTCCGACGGTTGAGCAAATGCGCCTGATGGGCGATAAAATCACCGCGCGGAAAGCCGCCAAAGAGGCCGGCTTGCCGATTACCGAAGGTTCACCGGCGCTCGAAAGCGTGGAAGACGCCAAGCATTGGGCCAATAAAATCGGCTACCCGATTATCATTAAGGCCAAAGACGGCGGTGGCGGTAAAGGCATGAAAATTGCTTTCAGCGATGATGATATCGAAGAAGCCTATACCATGGCCAAAGCCGAAGCCAAAGCTTCTTTCCCAAGCGATGTGGTGTATATGGAAAAATATTTGCAACATCCGCGCCATATTGAAATGCAGGTTTTGGCTGATAAGTACGGGCATGTGGTGCATTTGGGCGAGCGTGATTGCTCTATTCAGCGTAACAATCAGAAGGTTATTGAAGAAAGTCCGTCGCCGGCACTCAACGAAGAACAGCGGCACGAAATTGGCGAAATTGTGCGCAAGGCCATCGCTAAAATCGGCTATTGCAACGCCGGTACGTTAGAGTTTTTGTATGAAAACGGACGTTTCTATTTTATGGAAATGAATACCCGTCTGCAGGTAGAGCATCCGGTTACCGAAGCCATTACCGGCATCGATATTGTGAAAGAGCAAATTCGGATTGCCTCCGGCGCACAGCTCGGCTACACGCAAGATGATATTCACTTTACCGGTCACGCCATCGAATGCCGTATCAACGCCGAAGATCCGGAAACCTTTATTCCGTGTCCGGGCAAAATTACCGAGTGGCACGCTCCGGGCGGTTTGGGTGTACGCGTTGATTCGGAAATTTATTCCGGCTACGATATTCCGCCGTTTTATGACAGCATGATTGCCAAGCTGATTGTTCATGCCGGAACGCGCAACGCCGCTTTAATGCGTTTGCGTCGGGCTCTGGAAGAATTCGTGATTATGGGCGTGCAGACCACTATTCCGCTGCATCAGGAAATTATCACGCAACCGGAATATTTGGACGGTCAGTACGATATTCATTGGTTGGAAAAATTTATGCGGGAAAAAAATAAATCCCTGTAAGTTAAAAAAATATCCGCTGATTTTCAGCGGATATTTTTTTAGAGCGCTTCTTTAATAATGCCGCCACCGAGCACGATATCGTTTTGATATAAAACCACCGATTGCCCCGGCGCAATCGCCTTTTGCTTGGCAAAGAAATCAACTTTAATCTGTCCGTCGGTAAGCGGCGTTACTTTAACGGCAGTCGGCTGTTGCGATGAACGGATTTTGGCCTCGCATTCCAACGGTGTTTCCAAACCTTCAGTGGCCGACCAGTTCAAATTTTCAGCAATCAGACCGCTGCGTTCGCATTCTTCTTCAAAACCGACAATCACCTCGTTTTTGTCTTTGTTGAAACCAATCACATACAGCGGGCGCTCGGCGGCTATTCCCATGCCGCGGCGCTGTCCGATGGTGTAGTTCCAAATTCCCTTATGCTGACCGAGAACACGACCGTCCGAAGTTACAAAGTTGCCGATTTGCGGCGCGTTGTTCAAAATATCATTAATATCACCCGAATAAAAATCCTGGCTGTCCGGCTTTTCCGAAACTTCCAAGCCGTATTCCGCCGCCAGCTGACGAACGCTTTTTTTGGTCATACCGCCAAGCGGCATCAGCGCGCGCGCCAACTGTTGTTGTGTCAGCCGATACAGGAAATACGACTGATCTTTTGCTTCATCGATACTGCGCTTAATTTCGTAGCGCTTGGTGTTCTCATTAAACAAAATCTGCGTATAATGACCGGTGGCAAATTTATCAAATTCAATGCCTTGCGCCTTGGCTTCGTCCGGCAATGCGCTGAACTTAATATAAGAGTTGCACATCACGCACGGGTTCGGTGTGCGGCCGGCCTTGTATTCCGATTTGAAGTTATCCAACACCATTTGTTTATAGCGGGCGGAACAATCAATCACATGATACGGAATGCCGAGCTTGCGACACAAAGATGAAGCAATTTCAATATCTTCGCTTTCATGCGGCGAAAAACAGGAATCAGCGTGAATATCGCCGTTAAATTTGGTATTCTTGTCCCAAATAGACATGGTGGCGCCGATAACTTCATGACCTTGGCGCTGCAACATGCAGGCCACAACTGAAGAATCTACCCCGCCGCTCATACCGACTAAAATTTTCATTATTTCTTCCCTACTCAATCAAATTTTCGGGCAGTTTAGCCGAAGTTGGGCAAATATGCAATATAATTCGGAAAATTTTTCTGCAAGCACAAAAAATCCCCGTCCGGCACTTGCCAAACGGGGTGTAAACTTTTAAGCCGTCGCTTAGAACGGAATATCGTCGTCTAAAGCGCTCGGTTCGGCTGCCGCGCTGTTATCCCAGCCGGAAGGCGATGTTGAAAAGACATCATCACCGGCAACAGCCGCGCTGCCGTCAGAATTGCGGCTGTCAAGCATAACCAAAGTACCCGAATAGTTCTGCAACACAACTTCCGTGGTGTAGCGATCGTTGCCGCTGTTATCTTTCCATTGGCGGGTTTGCAACTGTCCTTCCAGATAAACCTTTGAACCCTTGCGCAGATATCTTTCGGCGGTATCAGCCAATTGCGGGTTAAAAATCACCACGCGGTGCCATTCGGTTTTGTCTTTGCGCTCGCCGGTAGCCTTATCTTTCCACGAGTCCGAAGTTGCCACGCGCAAATTAACGATTTTAGCGCCGCTTTGGGTGTTGCTGACTGTCGGATCCGCACCGAGGTTGCCGACCAATATTACTTTATTTATACTTCCTGCCATTATTTTTTCCTTTGTAATTAAACTTTTTTCAACATAACCGATTTTCGGGAAAGTTCAACACGAAAAATGCTCATTCCACATTTTTTATGCCGCCTGTTCCGAGGTTGCACACAATTCACTCATAACTTCTTTTTTCAGCGTCACATTATCCGCCTTACCGGTTGCAAACACCGGCAACTTGTCGCGATAGAGAATAACGCGCGGCAAATACAGCTCGGACATACCGTTATTCTTCACATATTCATGCAACATTGCCGAAGTCACCTCGCGGTTGTTGGTAACCAAAACGATTTGTTCGCCCTTGCTTTCATGCGGAACGGCTACAACGCCGTAATTATACTCGGTATTGCTGGCATTTGTGGCTGCAATAACCATATCTTGTACCGCATTGAGCGAAACCATCTCGCCGCCGATTTTAGCAAAGCGTTTGATACGATCTTTAATGGTGAAGAAACCGATTTCGTCGATATCCACCACATCGCCGGTATGATACCAACCGTCAGTCGGCGGCACCAAAACACCCGGTTCGGACGGCATATAATAACCCAACATCACGTTCGGACCTTTTACCCACAGCTCGCCGCCCGTTGCGATGCCGTCCACCGGTTCGATGCGATATTGCATCCCCGGCAACAGCTTGCCGATGGAACCGAATTTATTAAAGATACCGTTATTGGCGGTCATCACCGGTGAGCACTCGGTGGCACCGTAAGCTTCCATCATACGAATACCGGTGTGTTCCATCCACATACTGCGCGTATCCGGTTTGGCCGCTTCGCCGCCGGAATACATCAAGCGAATGTTATGGAAGTCATACGGATGCGCAATTTTGGCGTAACCGCGCAAGAACGTATCGGTACCGATCATCAACGTCGCGCCGAGTTCATAAACCAATTCGGCCACCACACGATAATGCAACGGTGACGGATATAAAAACACCTTCGCACCGGTAAACAGCGGAAACAGCGTGCCAACCGTCAAACCGAACGAATGGAACATCGGCAAGGCGTTAAAGAGCAAATCTTTATAAGTAATGGTTTGAATAGCCGCCAACTGATTAACATTGGAAATAAGGTTGGCATGGCTGAGCAAAACGGCCTTCGGCTCGCCTTCGGAGCCCGAAGTAAACAGAATAACCGCTTTTTTATTGCCGCCTTTGCTGTGCGGAATATGTTTGATTTTATAGCTGATGAAAGCGCCGATTTTGGTGGTCAGAGCAATTTTCTTGGCCAATTCTTCAAGATAAACCACTTTATAGCCGGCTTTTTCCATTTCTTCGATAACGTTTTCAAACTTCCCTTTAATAATAAAGGATTTGGAAGTGATAATCGTTTTCAAACACGCGGTACGGCACATCGAAATCATATTTTTGGCACCGACCGAGAAATTCAGCATCACCGGCGTGCGTTCATAGGCCGACAAACCGAAGAAAGTGCAAACCGTGGCGATGGCATTCGGCAGGAAAACGCCGACATTTTCATCGTGTTTGGTAAAGCGCTTGAAAGAGCGTCCCAAAGCCAGCGAGGCAACAATAATGTCTTTGTATGACTTCTGCTTGCGGTTGATATCTTCAATAATACGCGGACGTTTGGAAAACCAGCCGTGTTTAGAGTGCACTTTGGCGGTTTTCATCAACTGGGCAAACAAAGAAATATTCGGATCATAGTTCAGATTAAAGCCCATTTCGCGCAAAATCATATACACTTCGTTGCTGATGTGGTCACGTTGGCGGCGCAGTTCGTCTTTCAATTTAAAGCTGCGCGGTTCGCCGACATAAATGCGCATTTTCGGCAGCGGACGATGCGGCAAATGGCCTTTGGTTTTGGAAAAATAGCCGTATTGCGGACCGTCAATCCACACCGGTATCAGCGGTGCTTTGGATTTATCGGCCACCAAACCCGGTGCTTCGTAAATTTTCATTAAGCCGCCGTCTTCGGTAATGCGTCCTTCGGCAAAAATAACCACCAAACGCCCTTCATCAACTTTGGCAATCAATTTTTTAATATCGGTCGGTTCAATCGGGTTAAATTTCACCACATCGGCGCATTTCATAAAGAAACTTATCCAATGACGGTGATA
>JAGCYN010000106.1 GCA_017960745.1 Alphaproteobacteria bacterium
CTATTCTGCACGGAGTATTTGAATGGAAAAACACAATGGCGGAAAACGAACAGCAATTTTCTTTGGGTGGTAATCTCTGGACAATTCCGGAAACCGATGAGATACGGTGTCGGCAAATTGCCCAACAATATGATTTACCGCCGTATTTAGCGCACATTCTTTGTTTGCGCGATGTTCCCGTTGCTAAAGTCGGTGATTTTTTACAGCCGAAGATTCAAAACTTAATGCCGGATCCGTATGTGCTCAAAGATATGCAGAAAGCGGCTGAGCGGGTGGCCGATGCCGTTCGAAAACATGAACCGATCGGCATTATCGGCGATTATGATGTGGACGGCGCCACTTCCATTTCGGAATTGGTCCGTTTTTTCCGGCAGGTCGGATGCGAGCCGGCGGTACACATTCCGAGCCGGGAAGAAGGTTACGGTCCGAGCGATGTTGCTTTTCAAAAATTTCGAGCCGCTGATATCCGTTTGGTGATTACGATTGATTGCGGCACAACGGCTTTTGATGTGTTAAATCGCGCGGCTGCCGAAGATTTTGAAATCATTGTCATTGATCACCACGAAGCAGAGACAATTCTGCCTAAGGTTTACGCGGTGGTTAATCCCAAACGGATTGATGAAGATACACAACGGCCGGATTTGGCTTATATGTCGGCGGTCGGTGTCGGCTTTATGTTTTTGACGGCGGTTAATCGTTTGTTGCGGCAAGACGGTTTTTATACCGCGCAGCCGGAGCCGAATTTATTAAATATGCTCGATTTGGTGGCATTGGGGACGGTATGTGATGTGGTGCCGCTCAGAGGCTTAAACCGCGCTTATGTGCGCCAAGGGTTAAAAGTGATGGCGCAGCAGGGCAATATCGGTTTGCGCAGTTTGATGAAAACGCTTCATGTTGAAGAAGCACCGACGGCTTATCATTTGGGGTTTGTGTTGGGACCGCGGATTAACGCCTGCGGTCGTGTCGGCGATGCCTCGCTCGGCAGCAAGCTGTTGTGTTCGGAAAATGAAATTGAGGCGGAGCAGCTGGCGGAAAAATTTAATCAGTTTAATGTTGAACGCAAGGAAATTGAGAATTATGTTTTGCTTGCGGCCATTGAGCAGGTTGAGGGTTCCGATCAGGAGTTTCCGATAGCCTTTGCTTACGGCAAGGATTGGCATCAGGGCGTTATCGGGATTGTAGCCGGTCGTTTGAAAGAACGCTACAATGTTCCGGCTTTTGTGATGTCGATTGAAAGCGATGAGGTCAAAGGCTCGGCGCGTTCGATTACCGGTGTTGATTTGGGGGCTTTGAGTATTGCGGCCAAAGAGGCCGGCGTGATTACCGGCGGCGGCGGTCATGTGATGGCGGCCGGTTTTTCGCTGACCGAAGAGCAAATTCCGGCATTCAAAGAGTTTGCGGGCAACTACGTGACCAAAAGTTTAGGCAAAGAAAAGCTCGCCCCGGTGTTGACCGTTGATTGTGTGTTGCATTTAAGCGGTGTAACCGATAAAATGGCGGCAGATTTCAAAAAACTGGAGCCTTACGGAACCTCTAATCCGGAACCGCTGGTGATGTTGCAAAATGTGATGATTCGCTATCCGAAAATGGTCGGCAGCGGTCATGTGCGTTGTGAGCTGACAACCAAGCTCGGCGGCCGAGTACCGGCGATTGCTTTTCGATGCGCCGATAACGACATCGGTCATGCCTTGCTTGAAAACCGCGGTGATGTCTATGATGTTGTCGGACAGATAAAACTCAATGTTTGGCAGGGAAAAAGTTCGGTTCAATTTACAATTTGTGATATGATGAGGAAACAGTCATGAAAAAGCACGGCAGTATCATTTACGGAAAACTGAAAAATTATTTGCTTACGGGTATCATCGTGGCGGCGCCGATTGCCATCACTTTGTACATGTCGTATCATTTGGTGTTGTGGATCAACGAAGTGACCAGCAATTTAATTCCGCAACAGTGGAAAATCGGCAATTTTGTGCCGTACGCCGTGCCGGGGCTGGGGTTGGTGCTACTGATTGTGACGCTGTTTTTTATCGGGATGTTAACCACTGGCTATATCGGCAAATTCTTTGTACGGTTGGGTGAAAAAATCATTCGCAAAACTCCGGTTGTATCCAGCATTTATTCGTTGATGAAGCAAATTTTTGAAACATTCTTATCGCAGAAAAACCGTTCTTTCAGCGAGGTGGTTTTGGTGCAGTATCCGCGCAAAGATTTGTGGACGATTGCCTTTGTCAGCAAAACTTCTACCGGCGGCGAAATCGAACAGCAAACCGGTGAAAAGCTTTTAAGCATTTTTGTGCCGACCACACCAAACCCGACTTCCGGTTTTTTAATCTTTGCGGCTGAAAAGGATGTGATTAAATTGAACATGAGTGTTGAAGAAGGGATTAAGTATGTGATATCCTGCGGTATCGTAACGCCGGAAGCGGAAGGTGCTGCCGCCGGTAAATCGGTTGCGGTTCGAGGTAAAGTTCGAGCTGATAAACAGCGTAAAACCAAAAAATAGGATGTAATATGAAACTAAGAACGATTTTATTAACAACAGCGCTTTCATTGGCGACTTATACGGCAGAGGCCGGTATTTTATCTGACTGGACGAGTTTTATTTGGGAAGATATCAAAGATATCAGATGCCATCACAAGTACGATGTCTATATTCCGCTTTACGAATGGCACAATCGCTTGACCTATGATAAGGAACATATCGATAAATATAACGAAAACGCCTGGGGTGCCGGTTTCGGTATTTCGCACTATAACCAGGAAAATACATGGTCGGGTATTTATGCGATGGCGTTCAAAGATTCCAATTCGTATGTTGAAACATATTTCGGCTATGCGCGCCAATGGAACTGGACAGCCGGTGATAACAATCAATGGCGTGCCGGTGTCGGTTATGCACTGGGTTTAACGCAACGCCACGAATATTCCTATATTCCGGTGCCGTTACCATTGCCGATGTTCGGTGTCGGTTATCGTGCCTTTGATTTGCGTGCGGCTTATGTGCCGGGTGTCAAAAATGACGGTAACGTGCTGTTTATATTCAGCAGTTTTTCTTTTTAAGCAGCGGGAGAGCCAAAAATGGAGCAGAAAGTTGTTAA
>JAGCYN010000107.1 GCA_017960745.1 Alphaproteobacteria bacterium
CTCGTTGGGACCACCAATAAAAAAACTCCCCCAAACGGGGAGTTTTTTTATTGGTAAATCTATCCGTTCGAGATTCGAACGAGCCTGCGAGCCGGAGGAACAAAAACAGCCTCAAAATGCTGTTTTTGGACGACGGGCGAAGACCACATAATGAGCAGAAACGACAGTTAATGCGAATTTAGTGGACGAGTGCCCGAAGCGGAAAGTGAGGCAAAGCCGAACTTGAACGCGAGAAAAATCTCGTTGGGACCACCAATAAAAAAACTCCCCCAAACGGGGAGTTTTTTTATTGGTAAATTTATCCGTTCGAGATTCGAACGAGCCTGCGAGCCGGAGGAAATCGGCACCGAAACCGTGTATAAAAGCCGTCGCAAAAGTTATGGCATAGGACATCGTTACCATAAAACGGTCAGAGATGCCTATACCGTTACCATGACGCGTGACGGCGAGCAATATGTTACAGAGGTTCGAAGAGGAAGGTAAGCCTTGAAGCATAACAGCCGCGCCATCATACCCGATGGCGCGGTTCTTTCTACGGTCAAAAATAAACTTAAACGAAAAGAAAGTTGAAAAATCGCTGACAACCCGATAAAAATATATAACCGGATATATGCCTAACGCGGCGATAAACGTTATAATCATCGTTCAATCAACCGTTAACAGCAAAAAATAAGATTGACAATTGCGGAAAAGTCAATAATCTGTTGCGTGTAAATCGGTAAAAACGGATAACATAAAAATGAAAAAATTAGACTTGATTGTTCCATGTTATAACGAAGAAAATTCTTTGGAACATACAATAGAAAAAATAGTGCCGCTTAAGGAAAAATGCCTGACGGATTATGATTTGGATTTGCGGGTGATTATTGTGGATGACGCTTCGAAGGATAAGAGTTTTGAAGTGATTAAACGGCTGCAGAAGCGCTATAAGTGGATTAAGGTATTTCAGCATGAGCAAAATCGCGGGAAGGGTGCCGCATTAAAAACCGGCTTCGAACACAGTACCGGCGATTATGTCGGAATTCAAGATGCCGACGAAGAATATAACCCGATGGATTATCTGACGTTGTTGAAGCCGATTTTGGACGGGAAAGCCGATGTGGTTTACGGTTCGAGATATTTGCGGCCGCGTACCCGCCGGATTTTGTATTTTTGGCATACGTTGATGAATAAATGCCTGACGATGGCGTCCAATATGTTTACCGGTTTGGATATGACCGATATGGAAACCTGCTATAAATTGTTTACAAAAAAGGTGATTCATGATGTGGCGCCGCAACTTAAAGAAAACAGATTCGGTTTTGAGGTGGAAATTACCGCCTATGTTGCGCAGGGACGCTACAGAGTTTATGAGTGCGCCATCGAATATACGCCGCGTACCTATGAAGAGGGCAAAAAAATTACTTATAAAGACGGTTTTCATGCGTTGTATTGCATTTTGCACTATAATGCACCGTATGCGCCGTTGCCGATGCAATTTATTTTATACACCTTTATCGGCGGTGTTTGCGCCATTGCCAACTTGCTGATATTTATGGCGATGATGGCCGGCAACAGCAGCTTGCTGATATCAGTTTGGGTGTCGTTTTTGGTGGCGGCATTTTTAAACTATTGGCTGTGCGCTATTTTATTGTTCCGACATAAAGCCTATTGGAACGGCTTGATGGAATTTTTAATGTATTGCCTGATTTTGGTGGTGATGGGCAGTCTTGATTATGGCCTGACTGCGGGGCTGATCAGCCTGAAGATGGGGACAACCGGCGCCAAGTTTATCTCGACGATTATTTGCTTTATCGGCAATTTCGTAATGCGGAAATATATTGTGTTCCCGATGGTTAAACTGCGGAAGAAAATACCGCAGAAGTAAGGAGAAAGAACTTGTCGGCTCAAGGACTATGGCAAAAAATAACCGCAAAGTTTGACGATAAATTCAATATATTGGTGGCGTTAATCGGCGTAACGACCGTGGTGCTGATGCTTTGTCAGCTTTTTCTGCGTTGCGGTTTTTGGCTCGATGAAATCTCATTAACCGAAAGTTTCATGTTTTTGGATTTCAAACGGTTGGCGACGGAACTTGCTTTCGGTCAGGTAGCGCCGTTGGGCTTTGTGTTTTGGGAACGGATTGTATGGCTGCTGGCGGAAAATTCGGCTTATATTGAATATTGGTGGCGGATTTATCCGTTTTTATGCGGTTTGGGGATTGTTTTTCTTTACTATCCGACGTTTTATCGCTTAACCGGCTCAAAAGTGATTGCGCTGTTTTCTTATCTGTTTTTAATGTTTTTGCCGGTGTTTATCTATTACACTTCGGAAGTCAAGCAATATATCGGCGAACCTTTTTGCGCTGTTTTATTGCTGTATTTTTGGTCAAAAACGGGCGAAAAATGGAGGCTTAAACGCGTTTTAACCTTAATTGCGGTAACGGCGTTCGGGGTGTTCAACTCGCTAACAATATGTTTTGTGCTGCTGCCGCTGGGCTTATGGGACGGTTTCGAATTGCTGAAAAATGCGCACTATCGCATAATCTCCATGTTAAAAAGCAAAGAATTTCGGTTGTATGTGTTGCAATACGGCATGGCATTAACCTTTTTGGTGATTTATTATGCCTCGTTTTTATATAATCATCCGCACACGGAACATATGCTGGGTTGCTGGCAATTTTCTTTTGCCACCATGTCTAATGTGCGAAATCTGCTGGATCAGGTTTTTCGCTTTTTTTACCGTGATGAGGACATTTGCTCATCACGGCGAGAGCTCCTCTCCGCACAAAACAAAGTGATGAAGATGTAATTATGAAATCGCAATCAACTGTTGTGCTATGGAATGGATGCCTGCGATAATCCTTTCCTTCATGGCAGGGCGCGGGGTCCGATAGCCTGATGCATAATGTGTCAGTTGCTGTTGGTTGATTCCGGTCGCTTTTGCCAGGGGAGATGTGAGGACGATTC
>JAGCYN010000108.1 GCA_017960745.1 Alphaproteobacteria bacterium
GTGTCGTGCCGGGCGGAAATGTTGTTTACGGAAGCTCCGTGGTCGGCAGAGTCGGCGCTCGCGGCTATATTTATCGCGATTCCAAAAGAATTGGTGAAATTGTAAAAACCGGACCGGTGTATGACGTTCTGGCGCACTTAAAAGGACAAATTATGAAAAACGGTACGGTTATTTCTTTAGCCGGTGCCGCAATCGGTCGCGCTCACGGACGTTTCGCGTTTGATAGCAACGGTACGCTGATGGGTGGTACAACGTCTGATATGTTGGCGATTGATAACAATAATATACCGTTTGGTTTGATCAACGCCGATTCATCGGTTAAAAAAGGCAACGATACGGGCTTGATTTCTCCGTTCGGCTATGTCTTTAACAGTGCCGGAAGCGTTATCGGTAAAAGCTTTGAGCCTTATGCCGTTTACGGTGTTGAAGGCCTGCTGTTTTCATATATTACGCCGAATGGTTACATATACTATAATGATCAGAGCGCCAGATTAACGCCATCAGGTGTTTTATTGAACAAAAAAGGTTACGTCGGCGGTGTGGTTAATCCGTTATATGCCTTGAATTTCAACGGAAACCTTTTGGGTATTGAAACGCAAAGCAATATTATAGCCAATAATCAAGGTGAACCGAGTTATAAAATTTTGCCGGGCGGTTATGTTGTCGGCAATCAAAAAGCTATTAACAACGCTGTTGCACCGATAGAGGGTTTTGCCCATCGGAAGATGATTGCCTTGAATATTAACGGCAATTTACTCGGTTATATTGACGGCAATGCGGTTGTTTACGATTTGGGCGGTAACAGTTACGGTCGTGTCATTTATGACGATTACATACAGGATAATAACAACGTTGTTGTCGGTAAGGCCGTTCCTTTTGCCACGGTTAATAACGATAAATGTAATGCGGTTGGCGTGGTTAACGGTCGCGGTGACATTGTGAATAATCGTGAAGTTATTATCGGTCGTTTGTTACCGAACGGTCAGGCAATATCTGATGTCGGCAGTTATGTCGGCTATGCCACGTTGGCATCCGGTTTGATAGATTTTGACGGTAATTACGTTGGTACCGTAAGCGCCGGTAAAGGTATTGATATTAACGGTAAGACGCTGGGGTGTGTTAACCGGCAGGGGCAAATCGTTGACGGAAATAAGCGTGTTCTTTACGGTGTTGTCGAAAGCAATCCGGTCATAAATTTTGACGGTAATGTTATCGGTGACGTTATGGCAAACGGTACGGTTGCCGATGATAAGAATCAAATTATAGGCTACATACAGCCAAACGGCAGTGTGGTTTCAAAGTCCAAGAAAAATATCGGACAAACGATGAAATACAGAGTGGCATACAACAACGATAACCAATTTATAGGTATGGTCCAGCATAACGGTCTTGTTTATGAACAAAGCGGCGAGATTATCGGTCAGGTCATGTTTGACGGTAGCATTCAGAAAAGAGGTGAAGTTATCGGTTATGCGTTGTATGACTTTTATGTTTATGACGATTCCTTTGTGACGCACGGTTATTTAACCAAAGACGGTACGGTTCTGAGTTCTGTCGGCAGTAAGCTCGGAACGGTTGACAGAGGCTTTATGGTGGATAAAAACGATAAGGTGATTGCCCGTGGTAATCGTGATTATGTTGTAAGAGATGCCAGCAACAATGCGGTCGGTGAACTGCAAATGGATGGCAATGTGATAGATTTTGATGGCAAAAACATCGGCTATTTGGCTGAAAACGGCGCGATTTTAAATAGCGCCGGTGATGAAATTGCCCATGCCCGCCCGTTGCAATATTACTCGCCGCGCGCTAAAGATGAAACACCGGCACCGGCTGCGCAACCTGAGAAAAAACCGGAAGATCAGGATTGGGTTGATAAGAAGAAGGTAAAAATTACCGACATTGAGGATGGAAAAGTAGTCGAAAGACCATCGGAAGACGAACAAACCGGAAAGCGCGGCGGTAGTCGTGTGGTCGGTATTGCCCTGAATCCGGAAGGCGACATTATCGGTAATATTTATGATGATGACAGCGTTAAGGCTGATGACGGCACTCAAATCGGTTTCCGCACACCGGACGGCATGGTTGTTGATATGAATTATAATCCGATTGGTATTGAAGAAGTAAAACGCGTATCTGCCGAAAATATGTTTGTGCCGGCTGACGCATTCGGCAACGGCAATCCGTACGGTATCGGTACCCAACCTTCAAATTTGGGACCGGGCGGCGGTTACGGACAGGGTGAACGCTACGACAGAGTAAGAGCCAGTGCTTTGCAACAAGTACAAAATCAGCGTCGTCGCAATATTTCTGTCGGGAAAATTTCGACAAACATTAAGGTTTCAAGTTTTACCGGTTATGAAGAACACGGCTGGCCGGGAATGACGCCGAACAAGTCAACCTGGCGTGTTGATATGAGCGAAATGATTCTTCAGGATAAAGCAATTCCGGCCGTATTGGCACGTTCCGTATATGCCTCTGAAGGTTTCAGCACTAATATTCCGATTACAGCCATTGTTGAACGCAATATTTATGCGGAAGAGGGACGAAATATTATTATTCCGGCCGGTTCTCGTGTTATCGGTTCGCTTGCCGGTGGGGGCGGTGAAGGTTCCGGCGGTAACAGCGGCGGTGCGGTTAAAATCGGTATTACCTGGAATCGTTTAATCAGACCGGACGGTTCGCAGTTTACCTTTAACAGTGCTCAAACAGCAGATGCTCAAGGTCGTGCCGGTGCTATCGGTTATTTGGATGAACAACTGATTAAGAAATATTCAATGCCGATGCTTTATACGGCTCTGGAAACAGCGACGGCTATGACCTTGGCTGGTGGAGAAGGCAGCAAGACGACAGAAGGCGGAACTACAACGGAAAGTTCCAGAAGCCAGGCGCTGGAAGATGCACGTCAGAACTTTATTGATCAAATGAACAATATCTTCAGCGATTTATTAAACCGCAAGAAGAATATTCGTTCGGTAACGTATATTCCTGCAGGTACCCGCATTATTATTTTCCCGAATGAAGATTTGTGGCTGAATTCGGAAAAACTTGAGGGTATAGGCTCAGAAGGCGGCAACCCGGATGATGGTATCGGTTTAACGACCGATCGCCCTGATGAAGAAGGCGGTGCGGGCAATGTCAGCTATTCCGGCAATGTTCAGGAAAACGTAACGCCGGTTCAGGGCGGGGGCAATGGCGCACCAAATCGCCCGACCGGTGGCGTCACACCACCACCTTCTGTTGAAGCTACCCAGGGAAGCGATAACAGCGAAGATGATATTCCGGACTTAATGTAGGAGAGTGAGATGAGCGATTTTTCGGTATTGGAATCAGTCTTAAGACCATTGTCATATTGGTATAATCAAGACAATCTGGAAGAAGTCGCGATAAATCGTCCCGGCCAGATTTGGCTGCGTATGCGCGGCAAACGTGCATATCCGTGGGTGATGTATAAAGATGAAAAACTTTCCCGAGAGTATCTGACAGATTTATTATATATTATTGCGAATACTTATGAAATAGAGTTTGATCCTTTGCAAGGATCGCCGTTTGTGTATGCGGCGATTCCGGGGGATCATCGTTTTTCCGCAATCTGCGGGAAGAATGTGATGTACGATGAAGAAGACTTGACCGGCGGTTTAGCGTTGGCCATTCGTCTGCACTCGGATAACGTTGCATTCGGTCTCGAAGATTACGGGATGAAACAGGGACAAGCGTTGAAAAAGCTGAATCCGCTTAAAGATATTAAGGCTCCGGATGATGCTTATGAACGTTTGTTGCTGTACATAAAGCGCGGTGAACACATTCTGGTAAGCGGCGCAACCTCAACCGGTAAAACCACTTTTTTAAATAATTTGCTGAAAATTTTGGATATTCATAAACGAATTATTACGGTAGAGGATACACGGGAGTTGATTGTTCCGCACCCGAATCGTGTTCACCTCGTGATGTCACGTACCGATCAAACCAACAAAATTAACTATGCCGGCATTATCGACTTGGTCGTACGTTTTACGCCGGATGCCATTATCGGCGGCGAAATTTCAACCAGTAACGCCAGCGGTATTTGGCAGCTGATGGGTTCCGGTCACGATAACTGCTTTGCCACCATCCACGCGGAAAGTTCCCAAGAGGCTTATCTGCAATTTATTAAACGTATTATGGCTTCCACCAACGGTGCCGTGAATGTGGAACAAACGCTCGATGAAATGCAGCGTAAACTGCATGTGGTGCAAATTCAACGTATCGGTAACCAACGTGCCATTACCGAAGTAACTTAAGAAATTGAAAGAATGAAAAAAGTACACTTTGAGCGTGCTTTTTACGGATAGTTCAAAACAAGCAAAAACCAAGAAAAACTTGACTTTTTTAAGGAAGAAAATAAACTGAACACAAATATGGCTCTAAATTTTATAAGATTATTTAAGGAGTTAACGCCATGACTTATACGCGTTCGGCAATCGGCTTATTAACCAGACAATATCGTTCGGTTTTAAGAAAATGTTTTTTAATTAACTGCGGGCTGTTTGCCTTAGGCGCGGCAAGCGCTTGAAGCGTTTGGGAGCAGAAATCAGTACGAGCGTAACGGCAGAATTGAACGATAACACATCGGTATTGATCGGATACGAAGGTAAGTTCCGTTTGCATTATCAAGACCATACAGGCATGGTTAACGTCAAACACGAGTTTTAGATTTCGGTAATGTAAAAAAAGCTCCGTTGTTAACGGGGCTTTTTTAATCAGTTCATTTTAATGGGTAAAAAACGAGCAAATTTCCGCCTGTACCCATTCCAACCCGATTTTCTTTTCTGAACTGGTGGTCAAAACATCCGGCAATGCAGCGGCGTGTTTTTTAGCTTTTTCGGTTGATTGTGCAATCGCTGTTGTCAATTCCGCGGCAGAAATTTTATCGACCTTTGTTAACACAATTTGATATGGCACAGCCGATACATCGAGCATTTTCATAATTTCTTCGTCTTCTGCCTTAATGCCGTGTCTTGAATCAATCAGCAAAAATACGCGACGCAGGTTAGGGCGACCGCGCAAGTAAGTTTTTAACACCGTTTGCCATTGTTTAACCAGCTTTTCCGGTGCTTGGGCATAACCGTATCCCGGCAAATCAACAATATAGAGTTTGTTGTCAAAATTAAAGAAATTAAGCTGCTGGGTACGTCCCGGTGTTGAAGATGTCTTGGCCAGTTTCTTCTGGTTAAAAAGAGCATTCAAAAGGCTTGACTTCCCGACATTGGAGCGACCGGCAAACGCAATTTCATCCAGTTCGGCATCAGGTAACTGCGTCAACTGTGCCACACTCAGCATAAACGTGCACGGACGTCCGAACTGAACCCGCGCTTGTTCAAGTTGTGTGGCTGTAAATTTATCGCTCATTTAACCCCGTTTTTATACATGATAATCTTTTGTTGTGCCAAAGAGAAGATGTTGCTGAGCAACCAATAAATCACCAAACCGACGGCAAAATGCGCAAACATAATGGTAAAAATAATCGGCATTAACATCATCATACGGGCTTGGTCTTTGTTGGCCGGTTTCGGATTTAACTTGTTTTGTAAAATCATGGTAAAACCGTAAATCAGCGGCCATATGCCGATATCCAACGCCGACGGAATGTACGGAATGTGCGTCCAAACCGACAAGGTCAGCGGATCCGGTGCCGACAAGTCTTTTACCCAGCCGATAAACGGCGCATGGCGAATTTCAAGGGCGATATTCAGCACTTTATACAGCGAGAAGAATATCGGAATTTGAATAAACATCGGCAGGCAACCGGCAGCCGGATTGATTTTTTCTTTTTTGTAAAGTTCCATCGTGGCACGTTGCAACGCCAGTTTGTCATCCTTATACATTTCTTGCAAAACCATCAGCTTCGGCTGAACTTTTTTCATCTTGGACATACTTTCGTAAGATTTGTTGGCAATCGGGAACATGGCTATTCTCAACAGCGCGGCAAACAACAAAATCGCCCACCCCATGTTGCCGATTAAACCGTAAAGATATGTCAGGATATAATAGAACGGTTTGGTCAGAAAATAATACCAGCCGAAGTCAACGTTCAAATCAAATTTTTTGATTTGTTTGGCATAATTATCTAGCAGACGGATTTCTTTGGCGCCCGCATACATTTGCGTGGTAACGGAAGCGGCGCTGCCGGACTGAATTTGCAACGGTAAACCCTTATAATCAAGCTGATAAGTGTCCTCTTTAACTTCTTTAATCGAAATTTTGTTTTGGGCCGAATCATTAAAAATAAACGAACCGAACCAATATTTATCGGAAAAAGAAACCCAACCGCCGGTCGTTTCAAAAGTTTCGCCGTCTTCTTTGATTTTGTTGTATGAAATTTCTTTCAGCTTATCGTCGAAAATGCCGGTAACACCCGTGTGGACAACGGATCTGTCCGTTGCCGCAGGATTGAGCTGTTTTGAGACTAAACCGTAAGTATAAACGGGAATTTCATGGCCGGTGTTGTTTTCGACGCTTTGTTTAAGGGTGAATAGGTAATTTTTATCAACGGAAATTTGATTGATGAATTTAACGCCCTGACCGTTGTACCAAACCAGCGTAATCGGTGTTTCAGGCGTTAATGAGGCGTTGCCTTCCACCATCCAAACCGTGTTGGAAGAAGGCAAAATTAAATTTTTATCGGTTGACAGCCAACCGAATTCGGCAAAATAAGGATGAGCGGTTTTGGATGGCGTTAACAGCTCAACCGTGGCGCTATTATCGTCAATGGTTTGTTTATATTTATTCAAATTCAAATTATCAA
>JAGCYN010000109.1 GCA_017960745.1 Alphaproteobacteria bacterium
AATTAAGCAAAACAAAAGCCATATTTTGGCTTTAAAAAATGAACTTTACATTATTGAAGATAATTTTATTCCGATTATCGCATTTTCAAATGATTGTTCACTTAAAATAGAAACAGAAACTCCGGTCATCTATATTTCTCAAATACTTAATGAAATTAAACGGCATACAGAGGTCAAGTTTGATAAAACGCAATTAGATGGAATTGTTGAACGTATCAAAGCGATAAATATAGATTCTCCAGAAATGCAACAACAGCACATAGCCGAAATTAAAGGTAAAATATTTATGGAAGAATATAAATCAAGACAAGGCGTTTGCCCGAAATGTGGTGCACCAGTAGTTTTACGTCAAGGACGATATGGCAGATTCTACGGTTGCAGCAATTATCCAAGATGCCATTATACCCATTCTGATGAGTAAAAAGTATCATTATCCCCGCATAGGCAAAGGTGTATCAAAAAAGAAAGAAAAAATGTTATCGAATAGTAAATTACAATTATTTTTGAAGGGCGTAAATTTGCAAAATCCGAACTTCAAAAAAAGTATATATTTTGGCGTTTTTTTGCCTTATTTTGTGAAAAAATGTATATCAAAAAGAAGATGTACGCCCATCAAACTATTTTTCAAAGTGCAGTATTAATCGGGGTTTGCGGGGTATTCAAAACACGAAAAAAGCGGAAGTATAAACTTCCGCTTTTGATAATGGTTGCGGGGAAGGATTGTTCTTCACTTCGTTCATTAGAGTGCGCTCATCGGCTATGCCGACCGGAATACTTACGTCTTCCTTTCGCTTCTACTGAACCGACTTTCTCGCCGGTTCAAATCACATTCTCATAACCGTTTAAAACAATAAAATCCCCAAGCAGGGGATTTTATTGTTTTATTGGTTGCGGGGGAAGGATTTGAACCGACGACCTTCAGGTTATGAGCCTGACGAGCTACCAAGCTGCTCTACCCCGCGATAAATATTACAGAGTGTAGATAATATATTTTATGCGCCTTGTCAAGCATAAAATAGATATTTTTTTGCAGCTTGTGTTTTTATTTTTTACCGCGGCCGATACCGTGATATTCAAATCCTAAACGCTCAATTTCAGCCATCGGCAATAAATTGCGGCAATCCACAATGATTTTATGCTTCATGGTTTGACCGGCTTTTTCCCAATTGATGTCTGCAAATTCTGGCCATTCGGTCAAAACGGCAACAATGTCACTGCCCGCAATGGCTTGTTCCGCACTGTCTGCATACTTGATTTTATCGCCCAACAGCGTTTGCGCCGTTTGCATGGCTTGCGGATCATACGCCGTAATGTCGGTATTGTGTTGCAGCAATTCGGAAACAATCTTGACGGCCGGACTGGTGCGGCAATCATCAGTACCGTTTTTGAAGGCCAAACCGAGCACCGCAATTTTTGCATTTGCAACCGGACATAAAGCCAAAACGCGTTGCGCCATATCAATCTGCCGTTGATCGTTTTCCGCAATGGCCGTATCTACCAACGGCATTTTCAGCCCCCATTGCCGTGCCATATAAGACATGGCCACCGTATCTTTCGGAAAACAGCTGCCGCCGTATCCCGGACCGGCTTTCAAAAACTTGCTGCCGATACGGCTGTCCAAACCGATACCCAAGGCCACTTCTTCAATATCCGCGCCCGATTTTTCACAGAAATTGGCAATTTCATTGATGTAGTTCAATTTGATGGCCAAAAAGGCATTGGACGCATATTTGATGGTTTCGCTTGATTTGCGATTTACAAATACCAAACGGCTGTTTTTAAACGGCAAATAAAGCTGCTGAATCAGCTTGCGCGCCCGTTCGGAATCGGTGCCGACAATAATGCGTTCCGGATAGAAAAAGTCATGCAGCGCAAAACCCTCGCGCAGAAATTCCGGCAGCGAAATAACATCAAAATCCGCACTCGGATTGATGTCACGCATGATTTTTTCCAACTTATCACCGGTGCCGACCGGAACGGTTGACTTGGTGGCAACCACCGTATAGCCGCTTAAATGCGGTGCCAAATCTTTGACGGCTGCTTCAATATATTGCAAGTCCGCTTCTTTGGTAACCGGATGCGGCGGGGTGCCGACCGCCAAAATAACAATATCCGCCTGCTTTACGGCAAACGGTAAATCGGTGGTGAAATGCAATTTGCCGGAAGCCAGATTCCGTTCCAGCATATCCGCTAACCCGTCTTCAAACAGCGTCACTTCGCCTTTTTGCAACATGGCGATTTTTTGCGCATTGTTATCAACGCAATAAACTTCCTGACCGAGTTCGGCAAAACCGACACCCGACGGCAAGCCGACATAACCTGTTCCGATAATCGTAATTTTCATTTTCAGTTCCCCACAAAATTACACAAGACGAGAATTATCAATTGCCGCCTTCACAAACGACACAAACAACGGATGCGGCGCAAACGGACGCGATTTTAATTCCGGATGGAATTGAACGCCGATAAACCACGGATGGTCCGGTCGCTCAACGATTTCCGGCAGATTGCCGTCCGGAGAGGTGCCGACAATAGACATTCCGGCTTTGTTCAGCATATCTTTGTATTTGATG
>JAGCYN010000110.1 GCA_017960745.1 Alphaproteobacteria bacterium
GGCTGATTGATTTTGATATACATCAAAAAGAGGTCAAGCTGAGCTTCAGGCAAATTATAAGTTCCTTCGTGTTCAATCGGGTTTTGGGTGGCCATTACCATAAACAACGCCGGCAATTTATATTGCTTTCCGCCGACGCTGACCTGACGTTCGGCCATTGCTTCCAATAAGGCTGACTGCACTTTGGCCGGTGCACGGTTAATTTCATCTGCCAAAATCAAATTGGCAAACACCGGTCCTTGGCGGAACTCAAACTGTCCGGTACCGGAAACATAAATTTCGCTGCCCGTAATATCTGACGGCAATAAGTCCGGCGTGAATTGAATACGATTATATGCCGCATCAATACAGCCTGAAAGCGTTTTTATGGCTTTGGTTTTAGCCAATCCCGGTGCGCCTTCAACCAAGGCGTGTCCGTCAGCCAACAGCGTGATAATCAACTTATTGACCAAATCTTCCTGACCGATGATGTTTTGTTCCATAAAACGTCGCAATTCAACGATTTTTTCTCTAATTTCAGACATTTCAGACCTTTCAAAAAACTGTTTGTAAAACGGGAAAACACTTGGCTTTCTTTGTTGAATATTATATTTGTATATATAATTTGAAAAAAAAATAAATACAAGACATAAAGAAGTTTTTGCAATGGATGATGATATTTTTGATTTAGATGAAGAAAACACGGCACCGCAAATATACGACAACATCAGTATGCTGCGGCCGAATTTGCCGTGGCTTGACGAGCTGAATCCGGAGCAAAGACAAGCCGTTGAAACTACCGAAGGACCGTTATTGGTGCTTTCAGGCGCCGGTACCGGCAAAACCAAGGTGCTGACAACACGTCTGGCTTATATTTTGAGCACCATGAAGGCACAGCCGTGGAACTGTTTGGTGGTAACGTTCACCAATCGCGCCGCCAAAGAAATGCGCGAACGCGTCCAAAATTTGATCGGCGATATGGTTAATAACGTGTGGCTCGGGACTTTTCACAGTATTTGCGTTAAAATCCTGCGCGCTCACGCCGAAGTTGTCGGCTTGCATTCAAATTTTACCATTCTGGGCGAAGATGATCAGAAACGCCTGATTAAGCAGGTTATGGAAGCGGAAGGCATTGATGAGAAAAAATATGCCGCGCAAAGTTTGCTTGAAAAGATCTCTCGTCTGAAAGACAAAGGTATTACCGTTGATAAGGCTGAACAGGAATATCGCTCGAATGTTTTAGTGACGGTTTATAAAAAATATCAGACACGGTTGGTGGAACTGAATTGCGTTGATTTCGGCGATATCTTGCTGGATACGCTGTCGGTTTTGATGTCTGATAAGGAAATTTTGCAAAAATATCAGAACAAATTTAAATACATCATGGTGGACGAGTATCAAGACACCAATGTAACACAATATCTTTTCTTGCGTTTGTTGTCGCAGCAAAATCGCAATTTGTGTTGTGTCGGTGATGATGACCAATCAATTTATTCGTGGCGCGGTGCCGAAATTGAAAATATTCTGCGCTTTCAGAAAGATTTTGAAGACGCTCAAATTATTCGTCTGGAACGCAACTATCGTTCGACGGCCAATATTTTAAGCGCCGCATCGGCGCTAATTGCCCATAACGCGACACGTTTGGGAAAAACCTTGAAAGTGGCGGAAAACAGTCCGGCTGCACAAAGTGCCAATGATAAGATTAAAGTGCTCAGTATTTACAGCGGCGAAGAAGAAGCGCGCTGGGTGGCTTCGGAAATCGAACAACTGCATCGCAACGGTTACGATTATTCGGATATTGCGGTTTTGGTGCGTACCGCCTTTCAAACCCGTGAATTCGAAGAAAAATTTATCAGCGAGGCTATTCCGTATCAGGTTATCGGCGGGCCAAAGTTTTATGAACGTGCCGAAATACGCGATGTGTTGGCCTATTTCCGCGTAATTGTGCAACCGAATGATGACTTGGCTTTTGAGCGTATCATCAATAAGCCGACACGCGGTATCGGTGCCAAATCCATCGAAAAAATCCAGCAAACGGCGCGCGATTTCCAGTGTTCCATGTTGGCCGCCGTTCGCCTGATGATTGAGCAGAATCTGTTTAGCGGTAAAGCCAAGGCCAATATGAGTGATTTGTTGCAAAAATTCGACATCTGGCGCCATAATATGTCGGCATTGGAACCCGACGAACTGGCCGAACAGGTGTTGGAAGAGTCGGGCTATTGGGAAATGCTGAAAAATGACAGTTCCGTCGAAGCGCCGGGTCGATTGGAAAACTTAAAAGAATTAATCGGTGTGATGGGCGATACCGATACCTACCCGAGTCTGCCGGAATTTCTGGAACACGTCAGCTTGGTGATGGATAACGACAGCGCGTTGGATACCAATAAAGTGATGTTGATTACCCTGCATTCGGCCAAAGGTTTGGAATTTAAGGTTGTCTTTTTGCCGGGATGGGAAGAAGGTCTGTTTCCGCATCAGAAAAGCCTTGATGAAGGCGGCAGCAATTCGTTGGAAGAAGAACGGCGCTTGGCTTATGTGGCTTTGACGCGCGCCAAGCAAAAATTATACATTACCACCACTTTCAGCCGCCGGATTTACGGACAATGGCAAAATAATGTCCCTTCCCGCTTTTTGAATGAGTTGCCGAGCCCGTGTTTGCAGATTATCAATCAAACCAGCAATTGCTACGGTGGCAACGAGCGACAAAGCTATCAATACGGCGGTTATGCCAAGCCGAAGAAACCGGCCTTTTCCACCAAGCCGAGTTATCAACGCTACACGGCCGAAAATGAGCACGAATATTCTTACGAAGCCGATGATTACGCCGATTATTCGTCTTATCAGACATCGCGTACCTCGAGCTTAATCGGTGTTAAAGTTTATCACGAGAGTTTCGGCTACGGTAAAATTGTCGGGGTTTCCGGACAAACTTGCGAGGTTAATTTTGAAAAAGGCGGTCGTCGCAAAGTGCTCGGGACTTATCTGCGACGCGCTTAAAATCTTAATCTTCATACCAGCCTTTGGCCTGACAACGCGGTTTGACAATCGGGTTGGCGTTGCCTTGCGCTTTTTCAATACGATAAGCACGGCGACATTCCCAACGGGTAATCGGATATTGTTTATCCCACGCCTTTAACACCCCGTACATCGGTTCGCCGATGCGATAGCGCGGATATGTGGCTTGCATATAAAGATAAGTGCGTGCAATCAGGCCTTTGGCTTTATCATTCGGCATCACTTTGTTTTGCGAAATTCGCATGCCGCCGCAATGACAAAAAGTTTCCCGCTTTTCCGGTTTTAATTCGGCAAAGTTAAAGTTGCTGCGCAAGTAGTTAACGGCGCCGATTGACGGGTACAGATTATACATATCGGTGTACATATAACGAAACTCTTCGCTTTCCTGTTCGGCACAACTGCGGCCTTTGAACTTTTTGCCCTTGTTGGAAACGCAACGCGGATGACCTTCCGACCATTCTTTGAAACTTTTCCCGAAGTTTTGCGCCGGCACAATATGTTCCCACTCCATTCTTTGGGCTTTTTGCCTCAATTCTTCATCGGTAATGCTGTGAACGGCAAAATTA
>JAGCYN010000111.1 GCA_017960745.1 Alphaproteobacteria bacterium
GCAACCGCCAAAACCTATATCAGCCTGAGTGATGACTACCCTTATGCACAGGCGGTTGTCGTTATTGAAGAATAAGGCGCACATTTCATGAAAATCAATTGACTTTTTAGAGAAAAAATATATCCTCAGCAAATGATAAACAATTATAAAGAGATAAATGATGGAGCAACAAAAAGATAATATCGCCAGAACGCTGAATACATTCAGCCTTTCCTGCTTGTTGCGGCAACAGACATTTTTGCTTCCTGTTGCGCTTTTGTGGTATCAGATGAACGGCTTAACCAGCGCTGATTTTATCTTTTTCCAAGGTGTGTTCATTTTAGTCGGTTTGTTTCTCGAAGTTCCGTGCGGCTATTTGGCCGATGTTTTCTCGAAAAAATACATCATTTTCACTTCGTTTTCTTTGTTTTTGATACGCTGTCTGCTGTGGCTTTCTTTCCGCGGTGTCGGTATTGTCGTTCTCGGCGAGTTGTTGGTGGTGATGTCGCGATGTATGTTCCAGGGTATTTACGACAGTTATATCTATGAATATCTTAAAGAGCGTGATAAAACCGATAAACTGGTTAAATATTGCGGATTGGTCAACTGTTGCTTGAATGTCGGCTCCGGCTCGGCCAGTCTGGTTTGCGCCCTGATATATCCGAAATATTGTCTGCAAACCCTTTTGGTGATGGAGGTTGTTGTAACCACAACATCGCTGATTTTGATGGCTATGATGCCGAAGACAAAAAATACGGCCGTTAAACTGCCGCTTAATCAGCATTGGGGACAAATAAAACAAACATTCGTCAACACCTTATCAAACACCAGCATTCGCCCGTACCTCTTTTTAACGGCGATTTTTGCTTCCTCGACCTATGTGTTTATTTGGAATTTTCAGCCGATTATGCGGCAAACCAACGTAAACGTAGCCATGTTCGGCGCCGTTTATTTCTGCAATTTCTTCTTCCGCTCCGCCACCAGTTATACGTCCGAATGGCTCAGACAGCGGATAAGTCTCAAGTTTTTAATTTCGTTCATCATCTTCTACATTTTAAGTGCGTTTCTCGGTTTGGCACTATCGGCAGCCGCCAGTGTACCGGCCATAACGCTGATGACAATCTTCTTTATCTGCATCGGAATCGGTTTCCAACTTTTGTTCCATATCATCACTATTTCGCAGATTCAAAAATATACCGTTTCAACCAATCGTGCCACGGCATCTTCGGTCAATAACCTGTTTTCACAAGGTCTGTCCGGCTTAATTCTGATGTCCTTCAAGTTTTTGTTTACCAAAATGACCTTTGCGCAAATATACCTTTTGTATATGTTCGTTTATGTCATTATACTCGGGATTTACTTCTCTTATTTCCGCAAACGGCATAATTTTTTCTGATTACAGAAAGCGCTCGGCAAAAACAAATTTATCCGTACCGTTGATTTTCAAAATACGCGGATTCTTCAATATCTGCGGCAGTTCTGTTGCCACAAACGTACTGCGTTTATCGGCATTTTCCACAAAAGCAATCACATTACCGCTCGCCGCCTCAATAAAACGCCGCGATGCCAAAGCCCAAATTTTCAGCAATTCCGTATCCGGAAAATTATGGTCTGTTTCCATTCCCAGAGCAATCAGCGCCTGACCGCAGGGCGTATTATCCAATGTGCGGCTTTCCGGATGTTCGGCAATATATTGCATGGCCAGCCGTTTATTTTCATCGCTCGGTAAATAACTGACGCTGTAAAGCACAACGCTGCTCGGTGGTGTCGAAACATCGGCCGTGGCGGCAATTTTCCATGCCTGCTCAATCTTTTTCATAAGTGTTAACCTTTAATTGTTGCGTTCCGAGATATGGCCGCAACAAGCTTTCCAACGGCTTATCATCGCTGACCAATACGCCGCTGACGCCGTATTTTTTAGCTTGTATTAAATTCCGCGCCGTATCGTCAAACAAAATACTTTCTTCAGCCTTAAAGCCGGTTTTGCGCAAAAATATGCCAAACCCCTCTTGGCTTTGTTTCGGCATAAAATAGCCGTCTTTTTCCAACAATGTAATATCAAAAACCGGAATACCGTTACGTTCCACCGCGGCAACATCTTTGCCGAATACGCGTTCAAAAACATGGTCAAGATGATCGCGGCAACCGTTGCTCCACACCGCAATATTGTAGCGATTGCGGGCATTTTGCAACATATTCCATAAAGAAGGATTCGGTTTAATGGTGTTATAATCAATCCGGGTGCTCATTTGCCGGCAAAACGTATCAAAATCGTACCCCGTGGCGCGACACATTTCACGAACGTAATTGAACATTCCCAAATGCTGTTCTTGAATGGTTTTTTGCGAAATCTGCTGTTGTTGCTCACCGCTGAGATTTAATTCATGGCGATACACATCTTTCATTGCCTCAACAATGCGCATTGTCGGCAGCTCAGCCAACGGATACAACACACCGTCGCAATCCAAAATCAGATTTTTTTGAGCAATTTTCATGCGGTTGCTTCTTCCGTCGGTTTACGTTTTAAAACGCGACGACGCGGTTTGGCTTCGTTTTCGGCATTTTTTTCGCCGGCATTTTCATTGCCGTCAGCATTTTTTGAAGTCACTTCAACAATGGTAAAACTGCGACGCCGACGCACGGTGGTTTGAGCCTCACCTTCTGCATTTTCTTTCATTTTCGCGGTTTCAGCCGCATCAGCGCTCTGCGTTTCAACCAAACCGTTATCAACCGGTTGCTCGGTCGTTTCATTCGGCTCGGCACTTGTTTCGGCACTCTGATTATCACGCGATTGACTCTTACGCTCGTTAATTTCGGTCACAATTTTACGATAATGTTCGGCGTATTGGCGGAACACTTCCATTTCAACGTAATCCCCGTTGCTGTGTGCCTCTTTGGCCAATTCATTATATTTTTTGATCAACTCCAAAGCGGTGCCGCTGAATTTGCCGGCCGCGCTGACGCTGTCAAATTTATAATTAAGCGAATAAATTGAATTGTTATTCTGACGGAATCTTCCGTTATTCATCTTTTTCATATAAAAACCATTCAAAAAGTTAAAATTTACTGTTGTTTACCCTAAAAAAAACAACGGAGCGACAAAACTGCTCTGTTTTCGATATACTAAATTTTTTTTAATTATGCAACAGGTTTTTGCATAATCACACATCGGCTGATGCCTGCCAAATCTTTCACAATGCCGCAAACTTGCAGATATTTTGCAAAAATTTTTGCCACGTCATCAGCTTGCCCCGAACCGACTTCAAGCAAAATATAACCACCGTCATTCAACAATTCAACCGACAAGCGGGCAATCCGGCGATAGCTGGCCAACCCGTCCATACCGCCGTCTAACGCCACCAACGGATCATAGTCTTTCACTTCCGTGTCCAGTTTTAAAATATCGGCGCTTGGAATATAAGGCGGATTGCTGACAATCAGGTCAAATTTTTGATCCAATCTGAATTGCCAATCAAACCAGTTTTTTTCAACAAATTTAATTCGTTCCGAAACGCCCAGTTGCTGAGCGTTTCTTTGCGCCACTCTCAGAGCCGCCGCCGACACGTCAACGGCAACGCCGTGAGCCGTCGGACATTCAGCCAACAGAGTTTCGATAATACAGCCGCTGCCGGTTCCCAAATCCAAAATTTCCGTCTGCGGATGATGTTGCAAATATTTCAACGCCTGCTCCACCAAAATTTCCGTTTCCGGCCGCGGTGATAAGACATCTTTGTTAACCACAAAATTGTATTTATAAAACTCGCGTTGTCCCAAGATTTTATCAAGCGGCTCATGGTTAAGCCGTCGTTGCAACAACACTTCGATTTTTTTGGCGGTAACGGCGTCGAAAGTCATCGCCGAACTAATTTCATTCGGATTTTTCAACAAAGCACCGGCCACCAAAAAGCGTGCCTCAAGTATAGGATTTGTAATTTTTTGAGCGATAAGCCGCGTCACCACATCTTGAAAACTTTGCAGCATTCAGGCAACTTTCAACATAGATTGCTTGACTTCTGCCGAAAGTTTTTCAAACGCGCGTTTTTCAATTTGCCGCACGCGTTCTCGGCTGATGCCAAACTTTATGCCGATATCATCGAGCGTTTGCGGTGTTTCGGTCAGCATCCGGTTTTTAACAATATACTGCTCGCGGTCATTGAGTTTTGCCATGGCCGCCAACAAAATTTTGCGCTTCACATCGGCCTCTTCGCGTTGCGCCAAAGCGCCTTCAATATTCTGTGATTTGTCGGCCAGCAAATCAATGGCTTCCACCGTTTCATCATCATGGTTGACCGAAGCATTCAGCGAACTGTCGCCGCCCATCCGGCGGTTCATATCCACAACTTCTCTTTCGTCAACCACCAATTCTTGCGCAATTTGTTTCACCACTTTCGGCTCCAGCTCTTTATTATCATAAATGCCGAGCTTGGCTTTAATACGTCCCAAGTTATAAAACAGCTTCTTTTGCGCCGCCACCGTGCCGATTTTCACCAACGACCACGAACGCAACACAAAATCGTTCAATGCCGCCTTAATCCACAGCATGGCATAGGTTGACAGGCGGACTTTTTTGCTCATATCGAATTTTTTAACCGCCTGCATCAAACCGATATTGGCTTCGGAAATCAAATCTGCAGTCGGCAGACCGTAGCGCCGATAAGTCAAAGCAATTTTAACCGCCAGTCTTAAATGTGAAGTAATCAGTTTCTGCGCCGCCTGCAAATTTCCTTTTTCCTTAAATTCACGGATTAAATCAATTTCTTCGGCCTCGCTTAACACCGGAAACTGCTTAATTTGTTCCAAATAGGCGTGTAGTCCGCCGTCTTCAATGACGGCAGGTAAATTACTGTTCTTTTCATATACGACTAAATCGGTCTTCGGGCTCATTTTTGACTTTGCCAATTATAAATGAAGGTCGCCTCATCCAATTCCGCCGTTTTTTCAATCAAGTTTGAAACCACAACTTTATAGAAATTGGCAAATTGATAGATTATGAGATAAACGCTTTTGAATTTGCTGTATTTATTGCCTCTGCTAGCGCAGATGTGGGTAACTTCCCGCGAAAGATTAATGCGTAAATTCATCAATGCAGCCTGCGCATTAAAACCGTCTTCTTTCCGAATTTCTTCACGCGAAATTTCGGTAAATTCGTGCAAATTACGCACCAACAAAACTCTTTCCCGGCGTTCAACCGCAGAATCGGTATTGGTTTCCGAAATATTTTTGTAAATAAAGGCCTCGACTTGTTTACGCAGATTGGCATCATCACACGGCAAATCCGGCAATTCATCAATTTTCTCGATGAAATCAACATCTGTGCTGTTTTCTTGCTGACGTTCCTCCAAAGACAAGGAAATATTCAACGGCTGAATTTCAGGCGCTTCATCTTTCGCGCCGTTTTTGAAATCTTCGGCATCGGCCATATCCGATATTTCCTCCGCCGCAGCCTGATTTTCTGTTGCGGCATTTTGCTCGGTGGCCACATTTTCAATATTCTGAGCCTCTTCGGCGGCATATACCGGTGCCGTCTGCAAAAGTCCCAAAACAAATAAAAAGCACAGAATTTTCTTCATTCTTTTTCCTTAAAAACTGACAGATTTAGGTGTTCTCGGGAACGGAATGGTATCGCGAATATTGCTGATGCCCGTTACCAACATCATCATCCGTTCAAAGCCCAAACCGAAACCGGCATGCGGCACCGTACCGTATTTACGGGAATCCAGATACCACGAATAGTTTTCAATATCCATACCCAATTCTTTGATTCTGGATGTCAAAACATCATAGCGATCTTCACGTTGCGAACCGCCGATCAATTCGCCGATTCTCGGCACCAAAACGTCCATCGCCGCCACGGTTTTACCGTCATCATTCAGGCGCATATAAAAGGCCTTAATTTCTTTCGGATAATCGCGGACAATCACCGGACGCTTGAAATGCGTTTCCGCCAAAAAGCGTTCATGTTCGGTTTGCAAATCAATACCATATTCCGGTTCATATTCAAACTTATGACCGGATTTTTTCATAATTTCGATGGCTTCCGTATATGTAACGCGGGCAAAACCATTATCAACAATATTGGAAAGCGTGGCCTTCAGCGTCGGATCTACGAATTTTTCGAACAAATCCAAATCTTCGGCGCAATTTTCCATAATGTCTTTGACGCAATAGCGCACCATATCTTCGGCCAAATCCATATTGTCATTCAAATCGGCGAATGCGATTTCCGGTTCAATCATCCAAAATTCGGCAGCATGACGTTGAGTATTCGAGTTTTCGGCTCTGAAAGTCGGACCGAAGGTATAAATATCGCCCAACGCGCAAGAATACATTTCGCCGTTCAATTGGCCGGACACCGTCAACCGGGCTTCTTTACCGAAGAAGTCTTTGGAATAATCAATTTCGCCGTTCGGCAATTTCGGCGGATTCTTCAAATCAAGTGTTGTCACCTGAAACATTTCGCCGGCACCTTCGCAGTCCGAAGCCGTGATAATCGGCGTATGAACATACACAAAGCCGCGACTTTGGAAGAAATTATGAATGGCATACGAAAGCCGCGAACGCACGCGGAAAGCGGCGCCGTATTTGTTGGTACGCGGGCGCAAATGGGCCACGGTGCGCAAAAATTCATCGCTCATGCCTTTCTTTTGCAGCGGATAATCATCCGGCGCGATGCCGTATATCTCAACATTTTCGGCCTTAACTTCATATTTTTGCTTGCCGCCGGCGGATTCGACCAATGCGCCGGTCACGGCGATTGAAGAACCGGTGGTTAATTTGCGGATATCGTTATAATTATTGAGGGTATCATTGGCGATAACTTGAATATTTTTCAGGCACGAACCGTCATTGACTTCAATAAACGAAAAGTCTTTGGAATCGCGTCTTGTTTTAACCCAACCTTTGAGCAGAACTTTATCGATGACCTGCTCAGATGCCAACAATTGTTTAATCTTAGTTCTTTTTAACATTTTCCCCTCTAAAACGATGTTTTTAAAATTCCGTTACACTATATATCAACCAACTTTAATTGTCCAGTCTTGACAATAATTTTCAGATGGATAATTATATAGCTAGTTTATCTGAAGGAGAAAATCAATGAAAAAGAATTTGTATTATGCTATCCCTGCTGTTTTGATGCTTGCTGCCTGCGCACCACGCATCGGCAGTAACGACTACAGCTATTCCGGTGTCAGACAAGCCAGCAATGCTTTTCCGTGCACGGTTATATCCGTTCGTGCGGTAAACGTTAACAGTGATGATAACTCAATGGGAACGTTGTTGGGCGGTGTTGCCGGCGGTGTTGCCGGTTCAACCATCGGTCACGGCCACAGCGCACATACATTCGGTGCTTTAGGCGGTGCGGCAGCCGGTGCTTTGCTCGGTAACTTGGCACAGGATTCGATGATGAGCCAAGGCGGTTACGAATATATCGTTCGAACCGACAGCGGTCAAACATACAGCGTCACACAAGGTACTGATCAACTGCTTTCGGCCGGTCAACGTTGTATGCTTATCAACGGCGCCGAATCACGCGTTATCCCTTACTATTGATGATTCGTTTTTTATCAATCAAAAGCCGCCGAAAATCACATTCGGCGGTTTTATTTATCTGAATTGACATTGTTTTGCATTTTCACAAAAAAAATTGTTGCGAAATTAAAATTATTGTATATTATGCCGATTGTTACGGATAGATGGCCGAGTGGTCGAAGGCGCACGATTGGAAATCGTGTGTACCCCCAAAGGGTACCGTGAGTTCGAATCTCACTCTATCCGCCATTAAAACAAAAAAACACCCTCGCGGTGTTTTTTTTGTTTTAAACGTGGAGTGAGAGAAGAACTCACGGGAAGTGAGTTCGACTACAAGCGAAAGGCAGACGCAAGTATGCCGGTCGCGAAAGCGATGAGCGCCGTGGAGGAGCCGCAGGCGAAACTATCTCACTCTATCCGCCATTAAAACAAAAAAACACCCTCGCGGTGTTTTTTTTTGTTTTAAATTTTAATGTCATCCCTCGTTTGGCGAAGTCCAAACGTCAAGGGATCGTCAAATTTGTTCTTCCTCTTACAGGTAAGGGGACCAAAGGGATAAGATACTTCCTTATAAAGATAAATTTGCCCTTCCGGCGTCTGAGAATCTAATCTTTGCGAGACGCATATTATATGAAAATCGGAAGCAATGCTGACGCATTGAAAGACGAGATCCTTGGACGCACGGACACGCCGTGCCGTGCGAAGGATGACAGTTCATTTTTTTGCCGGAATTTTGACCTTTTATTATAAGCAAACTTAAGCAAGAAGACGAAATGTGGCGTGAGAAAAGAACTCACGGAAATCAGCTGATTTTTTGCAAAATCTCATCAATATATTCGGACTGACCGCTGAAAATATCTTCGAAAACCACGTTGGCAACCAACTTATGCCGCAACCATGTATGCTGGCGTTTGGCGTATTGCCGCGTGTGCAATTTAGCCAGTTCCAACGCCTCTTCAAGCGGCATTTGGCCGCGCACATAAGCGCTGAGTTCCGGCACACCGAGCGCTTTCATTGCCGGCAAATCGGCACTCAAACCGCGCGCCACCAAATTTTCGATTTCCTTTAACGCACCCCATTCATACACCATTTTATCCAGACGAAAACGGCACCGTTCGGCAATTCTATCGAGCGTCGGCACAATTTTAACCACCGTAAATTCCGCTTCCGGCAATTTTTTTACCATCGGCTCTTGATACCAATCGGAAAGCTTTTTGCCGGTAAAACGAATGATTTCCGCGGCGCGTGTTACCCGCGTTTTATCGTTCGGGCTCAATTTCGCCGCCATTTCCGCGTCGTGTTCCTGCAACCACGCGTGCAACGCCGGCAAACCGGCCGTTTCCATTTCCTGACGCACTTGCTGACGGATTTCCGCCGGCACTTCCGGAATCGGTGTTACACCGTTAATCAGCGCATCAATATACATGCCGGTACCGCCCACCACCACCGGTATTTTATTTTGCGCCCACAGCCGCCGAATTTCAGCCACGCACAAATCCAACCATTCCACCACATTGCCGCGTTTGGCACAGTCATAAAGCTCATACAAACGGTGCTCCACCGCTGCTCTTTCAGCCGTGCTCGGCGTGGCGGCAATAATCGGAATATCTTTATAAATCTGCATGGCATCGCAATTCAGCACCGCCGAATCAAGCCGCTGCGCTACTTGCAACGCCAGCGCTGATTTTCCCGAAGCCGTCGGACCGGCAATGATGATGACCTTGTGCGTCAACTTATTCCTCCGCCGGACAACCGGCAATCAATTCGTCAAATTCCGCGCGTTTACGAGCATACATCTCTTGATTTTCGCCCTTTAAGCCCTGATATTTGCGCGCAATCACATATTGCGGCAACAGCTTTTTAACCTCGGCGATATCGCGCGACCATGCCGCCGGTCGAATACGGATTTTTTTGCCCTCGCCAGCCGAAACACGCGGTGTTATCTCGCCGCTGACCGCGTCTTCAAATTCCGATAACTGCAAACGCAGATTTTCCATGGTACCCGGAATCAGAAAATCAATCGGCTCATCGGCGTTGATATAGTTGCGAATTTCAAAAATGGCATCATCGCCCTGCCACTCTACAATCGAGCCGGCAAACAACCACTCGCCGAGTGTCCGCGTATATTCGTAATTTTGGCTGATGTTGGTCAGCTTGCCGTCATGAAAGCCCAAGCAATAGCCGCGATTTTGCAAAGCATACAAATCGTCCATATACTTTGTATAGTCCCAATCCTGTGGATTTTGATAATAGTCATCAATCGCCTGCCGATAGGCACGCGCCACCGTGCCGGCATAATATTCGGTTTTATTGCGCCCTTCAACTTTAAGGGAATCCATGCCGATGCTCAAAATTTCATTCAACCGCGGCATCAAACACATATCTTTGGAATTAAGCAAATACCCGCCGTGTTCGTCTTCCACGATTTCGTAATATTCGCCAGGTCGAAACTCTTCTTCCAGCAAAAATTCAAATGCCGATGCGTTATCGGGATTAACTTCAATTTCGCGAATAGTGCCATCTTTTAAGCGCAGATGCAACTTATAATGCCAGCGGCAACAATGCGCGCATTTGCCCTTGTTGGCACTGCGATCGGCCATAAAATTGGAAATCAGACAGCGACCGGAATAAGACATACACATGGCGCCGTGAATAAAACATTCAAGCAAAATATCCGGACATTGCTGCCGAATTTGCTGCATTTCCGCAAACGTGACTTCGCGCCCCAAAACGCACAAACTGGCGCCCATCGACTGCCAAAACTTCACGGTTTGCGCCGAGCAAATATTGGCCTGTGTCGAAACAAAACGCTTTAACTCCGACGCGTGTTGTTGCAAATAATAAAATACGCCCGGATCGGCAACCAACACGCCGTCCGGCTGTAATTGACGCAACGTCTCAATAAACTGCGGTAATTTTTCGGCCTCTTCGTTGTGAATATACAAATTCAGCGTCAAATAGATTTTTTTGCCGTGCCGATGTACAAAATCAATACCTTCCTGCAAGTCTTCCAACGTAAATTTTGATTGCGTGCGCAAGCTCATATCCGGGGTGCCGGCATAAACCGCATCGGCGCCGTACAAAATTGCCGTTTTCAACTTAACCAACGAGCCGGCCGGCAACAACAATTCCGCTTTTTCTATCATTTTTTAACCTCAATTTCCGTCGTTAAAGACTCCAATTTTCCGAAAGGCGTGCTCTCCACCACAATTTTTGCCACAAACGGCGCATCGGACTTTTCATCGCGAAGCACCCAAAAATAAATCGGCACATCTTTTGTCAGCAAAAAACCGGCATCCGCATCGTCCAAAACCTCCAAATGATATTCGCATTTTAAGGCTTTTCCTGCAAAATACGGGGTTTTGATTTTTTCTTTGCCGCGAGATTTCACGGTTGAAAGCGTATATTTTTTGCCGTTGAACGAATAGCGTTCCATATCGCAATTGTTTTGGCGAATAACCTGTTCCGTCAGCAGCGCAAACGTTGAAAGCAAGTCAATGGCGCTGTCATACTTTTCATCAACCACAATTTTATCCTTCCGCTTGCTTTTATCTTTGGTGCTGATGCGATATTGCGGCACGCCGTCTTTATAAACAATTTCTTTGGTGCGGTCATGAAAGGCGGAATGCGCCTCATAAAAATAGTCCTGCGGCTTAAAATTTTGCTTTTGATAGGTGCCGACGGCATGATACATCGCGCGGAAAGAATACAGCGTGCCGAAAACACCGGTGGTGTGCAAAGTTGTTTTAATATCGTAATCTTTGTCGCCGTAAAAACGATAAATCAAGCTTTGTTCGCAGGCGTCAAACACGCCGATGGACGTTGACATTTTATGCGTTACTTCAAGGGCAAAAGCCGGCTTCAGCAAACACAGCAAACACATTGATAACCGTAAAATTAGTTTCATTCTTTAGCCATTCCTTAATTAATTTTTCATAACATAACAGAAATTTCAGGATTATAAAGGAAAAAATTGATGCCTCAAAAAGTTTTATTATTGTATGGCGGTTTTTCAGCAGAACGCGACGTCAGTATTTCATCCAAAAACGATATAGCGGAAGCCTTGAAAAGCAAAGGTTATACCGTCATTGAACATGATTTGCGCGATGTTTGGCGCTTGATTGACGTTTTGCGCCAAGAAAAACCGGATGTGGTTTATAACGGTTTATACGGCAACTGGGGCGAAGACGGCGAAATTCAGGCGTTTTTGGATATGTTGCAAATTCCTTATACCCACTCCGGCAGTAAGGCCTCAGTTTTGGGCATGGATAAAAGTTTGACCCGATTTTTGGCTGAAAATAACGGCGTCAAAATCGCCAAAGGCGAAAAAATAACCGCCGCCGCTTATCTGAAAAACGGCTCGGCGATTCCTTATCCGCACGTTGTCAAACCGGTTTCGGACGGCTCCAGCGTGGGCGTATTTATTGTGAAAAACGCCGCCGATGCGGCCGCCGTCAAATATCCCGATACCACTGTTGAGGTGTTGGTTGAACAATATATCGCCGGTCGCGAATTAACAGTGATGTGCTTGGAAGGCAAAGCCCATGTTGTGACCGAATTAAAAGCAAAGAACGAATTTTATGATTACGAGGCCAAATACACATCCGGCATGACGCAACATATTTTGCCGGCGGATATTCCCGAAGACGTGAAAAATACCTGTCTGCGCTATGCCGAAATTGTGCATGCCGTGCTCGGTTGCGCCACGCTTTCGCGCTGTGATTTCCGCTATAATCCGACCGACGGTGTGGTGTTGCTGGAAATCAATACCAATCCGGGCATGACATCGCTTTCGTTGGTGCCGGAACAGGCAAAATACATCGGCATTTCTTATGCTGACTTGTGCGATAAATTAGTCAGAAACGCCTCTTGCAGAAAGCGCTAAACACAAATTTGAGATTAAAAAAGGCTCCTCAAAAGGAGCCTTTTGTTTATTGGCGGTGAGATAGGGATGGACTTCGTGATCGGCGCTCATCGGCATTTCTGCCGAACGCGATACCCCCGTATCGCTTTCGCTTGATTCCGAACCCTAGTGGCTAGGGTTCAAATCCCTTTCACCGCTCTCAATAAACGAAAAGGCTCCTCAAAAGGAGCCTTTTGTTTATTGGCGGTGAGATAGGGATTCGAACCCTAGGTACGCGGTAAAACGTACAATTGATTTCGAGTCAACCGCATTCGACCACTCTGCCATCTCACCGAATTGACCTCACCTTATTATCCCTTTTTATCTAAAATTGCAACATTTTATTATAGACAAATCGCATTTTTTAACCTACATTGTGTCCACGAAAAGGAGTTTTAAAATGCCGCAACAAACCAAATACCGCATCATCTGCAGTAAAGAAAGGTTTTCAGACCACCCTATCATTGATATTGCACCGGAAAACGGCGTAACGCATGATATGATGTTTTATTCGCGGTTGCAGCTGTATCGCACCACTTCTGCCGGCATACTGGAAGATTACGGCACACGCTCCATTTATATGACCGTGATTGACGGACAGGAACCTGAAATTGATTTTTCATACGCCGATCCGGGCAAGAAAAAAGTGTTGGAACATCAGGCGTACGTTAAAATGTGCGACAAACTCCGTCCGCTGATTTTGAAAACCTACGAAGAAATGATTGCCACCGGACGCGGTTCAACATTGGAACATATTATGAGCGCCGTTGAAGCTGAAAACTATAAAGATACGCTCCATACCGGCAACAGTTCGTTCAAAAATTTCAAAGAGAAACACTTTGCGGATTTGTACCGCATCAAAACGCACGAACCTGCTCAAAGCATTCAAGAAGAAGAAACGTTGCGCATTTGCGGAGAATTTGCCGAACAAAGAAAGCATCGTGAAGCCTGCAACGAAATGCACGCTATTCTTGATCAAAAAATGTCACCGCTGGAACGTATGCAACAAAGATTAAGCCGCGACGGCGACTAATTTTGGTGCAAAAAACACGTTGGCTCGTGGTCATCAATTACCCCGATTGCCTGCAAATATGAATAAATAATCATACTGCCGACAAACTTCATGCCGCGCTTTTTCATATCTTTTGAAATCGCATCCGACAGCGCATTTTTCGCCGGCAACGGAAAGACATTGAAACGCATGGTTTTGCCCTCGGTAAAGTGCCAAATATACGCGTCAAAAGAACCGAACTCCCGCTGAATTTTTTGCACTGCAACGGCATTCAAAACCGCCGCGGCAATCTTCAGCCGATTGCGAATAATGCCCGGATTTTGCAACAATTCCGCTTGTTTTTGCGCATCATACGCCGCCACTTTTGCAACATCAAAACCATCAAACGCCTGCCGATAAGCCTGCCGTTTTTTTAACACGGTCAGCCACGACAAACCGGCCTGCGCCCCCTCCAAAACCAACATTTCAAATAATTTGGTATCGTCATGCAGCGGCCGTCCCCACTCCTCGTCATGGTACACCTGATAAATTGCCGGCACATTTTCAGCCCAAAAACAACGTTTCATCTTAAACCTTATGCGGTAAAATGCCGTAAATCCAGTCGCTCAGGCAATTAGGCAAAATCGACAAGCCCCAAGTTGCCAAGCGCATCGGCCACGGAAACGCAATCAAACCGACATTTTTCTCGATTCGCTGTGCAATAATTTCGGCCGCTTTTTCCGCCGACATAAAGAACGGCATCGGGCAGGTATTTTGGTCGGTAATCCTCGATTTAACAAACCCCGGACAAATCACATTCACCTGAATACCGAAAGGTTTTAAACTGCAACGCAGTGCCTCGCCGTAAGCCTTGACGCAGGCCTTGGTGGCGCTGTACGACGGACACGACGGCAAACCGTGATAACCGGCAATTGATGACGTTATGGCAATAATTTTTTCGCCGCCGGTGCGATTTTTATAAATCTCGCTGATAGGCGTTACGGTGTTCAAAACCCCCATCACGTTGGTTTGAAACGTGTTATAAATATTTTCCGGATTCTCTTCTCCGGTTGAAACGCCGGCATTAGCGAAATCCAAATGCAATTCTGCCGCCTCGTTACAGCTTGCGATCCATTTTTCCATGGCTTGACGGTCGGTAACGTCAATTTTTTGGGCTTCAACCTCGGCACCGCAATCGCGGCATCGTTGTGCCACATTTTCGAGTCTTTCGGCATTGCGCCCGCTTAAAAATAACTTTTTGGCACCGTGTTGCGCGTAATAAATTGCCAACGCTTCGCCAATTCCCGAAGAAGCGCCGGTTATCAGAATATTGTAAATAGTTCTCGACATATAAATAATCCTGGCAAAAAAATTTTATTTGTTGTAAGGTATCTTGGTTTATGTTTATAATACAGGCACGTTTATTTTTCAAGAGGAAGAAATGATTGAACTTATTGATCAACAGAACAGTGTTCGCCGCGGTATTATGTTTGTGATTGAAGCACCGTCCGGCACGGGTAAAACCACCGTTATCAAAAAATTGATGGAGCGCCACGATAATTTGAAATTTTCCGTTTCCGTAACCACCAGAGCACCGCGCGAAGGTGAAGTTGACGGCGTTGACTATCACTATGTCAGCGATGAAGAATACAACAAATTACTTGCCGAAGATGCTTTTTATGAATGCGTTAATTCGCAATACGGTTGCCGCTACGGCACTTTGCGCTCCGAAGTTGACAGCTTTTTGAACGTCGGACAAGACGTGATTTTTGATATGGATTGGGAAGGTTTGCGCCAACTCAAAGAAAAAGCACCGAACGATGTGGTTTCCGTTTATATGTTGCCACCGTCGATTAAGGTTTTGCGCGAACGCTTGGAAGGTCGCCATACCGACAGCAAAGAAACCATTGAAAAACGCATGGGAATGCTGGTTGATAAGATGTCGCATTGGACCGAATATGATTATGTGATTATTTGCGTAAATCCGGAACAGGCTTGTTCCGCACTTGAAAAAATTTTATCAGCCGAAAGATTAAAACGCGTTCGTCAGCTCGGTTTAAAGGAATTTACCGACAATTTAATCAAAGAAGCCAAGCAGAAATAATTTTGCAAAGGAAACAACATGAGCAATATTTATAATTCCATTGAAGATATGATTGGCCATACGCCGCTGTTGAAGTTAAACAAACTGATGAAGAAATATCAGCTCAAAGCCAATCTGCTGGCGAAATGTGAATTTTATAATCCGTTGTTTTCAATTAAAGACCGCATTGCATTGAATATGTTGCAAAAGGCGCCTTTCAGCAAAATCAACGACGACACCGTGTTTATTGAGGCAACATCCGGCAACACCGGCATCGGTTTGGCGGCTTTTTGTGCCTATCGCGGTTATAAATTGGTGATTGTGATGCCGGAAAATATGGCTCCGGAAAAAATCGCGCTGATTCGCCACTTCGGGGTGGAGGTTTTATTGACACCGGCATCGGAAGGAATGGCCGGTGCCCTGCGCAAAGTCGAAATTTTAAAGCAACGCTCAGATAACCTGATTGAAATCAGACAATTTGAAAATCCGGCCAATGTTGAGGCCCATCAGCTGACCACCGCCACCGAAATCATTGAAGACACCGACGGCAACGTTGATGCCATTGTTTGCGGCGTCGGCACCGGCGGCACTTTAAGCGGCGTTGCCTCAACGCTGAAATCGTGCAATCCGGATTTGTTTGTGATGGCGGTTGAACCGGCCGAAAGTGCCGTTTTAAGCGGCAAGCCGAAAGGTTCACACCGCATCGGCGGCATCGGCGCCGGTTTTGTACCGCCGCTGTATCGTGCCGATTTGGTCAATGAAGTATTTCCGGTTGCCACCAACGACGCCTTTGCAATGTCTGAAACCGTCGCTTCAACCGAAGGCTTGCCGGCCGGTGTTTCCGCCTCGGCGGCATTGGTGGCGGCAGTCAATTTGGCTTCGCGCGACGAGATGGCCGGCAAAAACATTGTGGTTATTTTGCCGGACAGTATTGAACGTTATTTATCGGATGTTTTTTTCAAAAAAGGGGACATTGTTGAATCATGAGTTTCTTTTCCATTTTAGGACGCTACGTCAATCGACAGTTTATTGCCAATTTTTTCATCGTGTTTTTCTCGGTGGTCGGCATCATTTTGCTGTTTGACTCTATTGAAACTTTGCGCAAAATATCCGGCCGCGAAGATTTATCGCTGTGGTTTGCGGCGCAACTCGCCATCACGCGCATTACCAAAACGGTGGAAATTGTGATTCCGTTTGTGGTGATGGTGGCGGCGATGATAACGTTCTGGCGCTTGAGCAAAAACAACGAATTTGTGGTCATTCGCTCGTCCGGCGTTTCCATGTTTGGATTTCTGCGACCGCTGATTATTGCGGCGTTTTTGCTGGGTTTGGTCAACATCACATTGTTTAACCCGCTTTCGGCCAAAATGTTTGAATGGTATCAGGTGTTGCGTTATCGTATGGATACGCATGATCCGAATGCGGTTTTATTTTCCAGCAAAGGTTTATGGATTCGCGAGGCCGCACCGGACGGTACGATTTTGCTGATTCAAGCCAAGAATTTACAACAGGAAGACAGCGGCTCGGTGTGGATGCGCGATGTCAGCATTACGGAATTAAACGCCTCGTCACAAATTCAAAAAAGTTACGAGGCTTATTTTGCCACATTGGACGGCAACACTTTTCATTTGAAAGATGTGAAATTGCTGATTGGCGGACAGCCGGTAAAGAAAATGTCAGACTATGCCTATGAAACCACCATCAGCGTCCAGCGCATCAAAGAAAACTTTATTGAGCCGGAAGCCATTTCATTCTGGCAGCTGCCGGATACGATTCGTTTTTATGAGAAATCGGGCTTTTCAGCACAACGGCATTGGATGCGTTTTTTAGGGCTTCTGGTATCGCCTTTCCTGTTGGTGGGAATGTTGATGCTGGCGGCGGTATTTATGTTGCAGAACACACTGCGCGGCTCGGCAGTGATGGTACGAGTGATTATCAGTATTGTGACCGGATTTACCTTTTATTTTGCATCGCAGTTGGTTTTTGCGTTTGGTCTGAACGGCTACATTCCGGTTTGGCTGGCGGTATCGGCACCGGCGATGATTATTCTGCTGATTAGCAGTTCGCTATTGATTCGCGCCGACGAAGTATAAATTCATATATTTCATAATAAACCAGTTTATGAAGGTTATATTCTGCAGTAAAACCTTCTAATATATTTTTTTATGCTCCCAGACACGACGAATTAAATCATTGGTAACGCCAACATACAACGTGGACGTCAAGAATATTAATTTGTAGATCCTTTGACCAAACCTTACGGTTTGGAAGGATGACTCTTTATTTAAAAAAAAAACAAGAGCTCCGCGGATGCGGGGCTCTCGTCAAAAAGGATTGGTTAAATTTTAGTATCTGATCATATCCTTAGCCTTCTTGTTTGTACGTGTTCCCATAGCTAACTTGTAAACTACGGATACACGGAAGTCGGCTGTGAAAGTATACTTCAGACCATTTCCTCCGTTGAGCTGACCCATCATACCGGCATTGGCCTCAGCCGAGAATGCCCAATGAGAATCATACTTTGAGTACATATACAGAAGACCTGCCTTGTACTTCATATTAGAGGTATTAACCATGTAGTCCATCTTCCCTGTTGTATTGGTTGTGATTATCTGAGTTTCGGTCTCCTGCTGAGACTTTGAAGACCAAGCACCGAAGTCCTGATAGTCTTTCACTCTTTGATATCCCAATGTACCGGTCAGGAAGAGCTGGCTGTGGTGATCCATTCCATCCACGATGACGCGTCCAACAGTTGCCTCAAGGCAGCCACCTAGGTACTGACTCTGATCGTCAGATGCCTCGTAAGGCTTGCTCATGAAGATCAGATCGGCATTTACCTTGCCGATCCACTTGTTGGTCAGAATGCCAAAAGTGACACCAAGGGTTGGTGAGATGTGATTCGTGGTGTAGTTAGCACCTGCTTCGGCACCAACGAACACGCCACGATTGCGACGCTCTTTCAGGGTTGCAGGCTGAGCGCTGTTGCCAGCGTAAGCCAGGTTCTGGTCCTTGTAGAGAGCGTACCTATCGTTGGTGCTCATGAAAGCAGAATCTGCCTTCTCGAAAGCTGCGATAGCTGCATCGTCATTGTTGGTGTACTGTGCACTTGCGTTCATTGATACAAATGCGAAAGCGATCACTGAAAAGAAAAAATTACGTGTTGTCATAATCGTATATGGGTTTTAAAAGGTAAGGGAGCTAATTCCTGTTAAAGCCTCCCCCACCTGAAATTTATGCAATTCTTTTATATGATTAAAGAAACGTCGGAGCAACTGCTACTCTCTCCAGCGTTATCTTTTATATGTTAGAAGTTTTTGTAGCTGAATGTGCCCTTGTTCACATTGTTGAAGTAAATTGTCAAGGTCTGAGCCTCGGCGTTATCTTCAACACGGAAACGGTTTGTCAGTACAGTGTGCTGGCCGTTAGCATTCTTGTCATTGTAGTTCCAGTCACCGTAGGTGTCTGCAGCTGCATAGTCAAGAAGATTAAGGCCGTGGCTGCCCTGTGCTGAGCAAAGGCTCCACTCCATACCAGCGTTCTGGTCTGAAGCGATGACAGGATACCACTTGTGCTGACGGCTTACATAGTAAGCGCCATTCAAAGAGCTATCCTTCACACCTTCCCACCAAGTGGCATTCTCCCAGTCGGGAGTACCGTCCTTAGAAATGGGGAGAGCCAATGTTCCGTCTGCGAAAGTCAGAGCTGCACCAAACATCCAAGCCTTAGAGGCGTTGGGGTTGATGGTAGCAGAGAACTTAGCAGAACCAAAGGCGCGACCGTTACCTGTTGTATTAGGCACAACTACTTCTTCCTTAGTTAAAGTACCGTTCTCAGAAGCATATTGGATATACTCCATATAAACGGTTTTAACTGTATTCTTGAGATTACCTGTGTTGTCGCAATTTGTGTTCTCTTCACTGATAGCCCAATCAAGAATTGGGAACACGATTGTGGTATCGCTATTGGTATAGACAGCACCGCAATGTGTTAACTCGTATTTGCTGTTCAGGTTAAGATTCCCATTGCTGAGATCTGCGCCGTAAACATCAGTACGCGTTCTTACAACGAAGTTACCATATCCCGCACTTTCAGAAACCTCACCGGGGGTAAGGTTTCCATTCGAAGCACTCCATGTACCGAACTCATTAACCTTGTGGGTGCCGAGATCGATGGTATAGATGCTACGATAGAGAGGCTGAGTCTCGACGTTAACTGTGTCACGAATTCCGGATTTGTGTACATCTACAGTATAGATATAACACATTTCCATATCGTCGCAATCAGTACTACGATCGCTCTCATATATGGTCTTAACGACAGGATCTCCAGGGTTTGTAACTTGTTTTGACTGATATTCCTTAGACATTTGCAAGTCTTCGTTCAAATCAGTACTATCGCAAGATACAAAAGCAACAGCTGTGGCGAGCAGCAGAAACAGGCCGAATACGTTCTTAGTCATATATGCAATGATTTTTTTAGTTCTAAATTAGGAAAATATAACTCATTTTTTGGGGTGGGGAAATTCCGGCATGCCAGACAAACCCTATATATTAGATGAGTTACCTCGAAAGAAAACTCATTTAAAAACCAAAAAAGAATTTTCGCTATTTAAAACTAAAAATCATCAAAGAATTACAAAACCCAAGCGAAATTACGAAAACGTAATATTTCTTCACTTAAATCCTTTTTTCTTCAAATAATTTACTAATTTTAACTAACAAAAATTCTTGTATCATTAATAAATTATCACAATTTCATGCGAATTGCAAGCGGATTCTATACAAATTTTGTTATTTTTTGACAAAAAAACACCCCGACGCATTATCGGGATGTTTTTTCGTTATAAATTGTCTTTAATTATGAAATTGGTAAATATCCGAACCGTCGTCAGGAAGCGACAGCGACGGCGTTTCCGCACCCGAAAAAGTCGGCTGACACAATGCCGCACAGTTCACCACATAGCTGGCAAGCGCCAACGCCGCAATCGGCAACACCACCTTTTCAAACGGGAAATGCGCATGCCCGCC
>JAGCYN010000112.1 GCA_017960745.1 Alphaproteobacteria bacterium
CATTCCAATACACTGATTATTCCAAATATGATTGTGATTTGTTTGACCCAGTTCATAAAGCCAAAGTTCATGATGAGCAATTTCCGAAAGACTTAGAAAAAGCCTATGATATGGGTAAAAGACTGGCAACAATGAAAAGATAAGGAGAAGAAAATGAGTATTTATGATTACAGCGTGCCGAAACCAAACGGTGAAGAATTAAAACTGGCTGATTTTAAGAGCAAAGTAATACTGATTGTTAATACCGCTACCGGCTGTGGTTTTACGCCGCAATACGAGGCTTTGGAGTAAATGTATGAAAAGTATCACGACAAAGGCTTGGAAATAATTGATATTCCGTGCAACCAGTTTGGTCATCAAACGCCTGGAACGGATGATGAAGTTCACGAGTTTTGCCAATTGCATTATCATACAAAATTTGCGCAAATGAAAAAATCAGATGTAAACGGCACCAATGAATTGCCTCTTTACACTTATTTGAAAGCACAAAAAGGCTTTGCCGGATTTGGGGAGCATAAACTCAGCAAACTCTTGGCGGAAATGCTCTCTAAGGAAGATGAAAACTGGGATAAAAAGCCGGATATCAAATGGAACTTTACCAAGTTTTTGGTTAATAAAAACGGCGAAGTCGTTGAACGCTTTGAGCCAACCGCCGATATGAATAACGTTGAAACCCAAATCGCAAAATTGCTTTGATAAAATGGAACAGTTTTTTTAAGGTTAATTTGAATTAGAAAGGAAAACGAAAATGAAAGTATTGCTCGTAAATGGTAGCCCCCATAAAAAAGGCTGTACAAACGCAGCTTTGGAAGAAATTGCCAAGACATTAAAAGAAGAAGGAATTGAATCCGAAATCTATCACATCGGCGTTAAGCCGATTGCCGGATGTACCGGATGTTATACTTGTCATAAAACCGGCAAATGTGTTTTTAATGACGGTGTAAATGAATTTATTGAAAAGGCAAGAGGTTTTGACGGATTTATTTTCGGGAGCCCTGTGCATTTTGCCGCCGCCGGTGGTTCTATTACTTCATTTATGGACAGAGCTTTTTGTGTTGCTTTTACGCAAAAAGACGTGTTTGTTCATAAACCGGCCGCCGCTGTTGTGAGTGCCAGACGTGCTGGAACAACAGCCGCTTTAGACCAATTGAACAAATATTTTACTATTACACAAATGCCGATTATATCCGGTCGCTATTGGAATATGGTGCATGGTGCAGTTGCAGAAGAAGTAAAGCAGGATTTGGAAGGCTTACAGAATATGCGCTTTTTAGCACGCAATATGGCTTGGCATTTAAAGTGTCAAGAGGCTGGTAAAGAAGCAGGTGTTCCGATGCCGAAAGAGGAAGAAACAATATTCACAAACTTTACGAGAAGGGAACCATAATATGAAGATACAAGCAGTAAAATTCAGAAATAATGGATTTATGACACAGCCTTTTGCTTTCGGTGGTGAAGACGGTGCGGATAAGTTTGATGCCGAGATTAAATACCGCTCCGGATTACAAAACTATGTGATTGATACAGGAACTGAAGTAATTTTGGTAGATACAGGTTTACCTGCCGGAACGCCTGAGGAATCTCCTGATGAAAACACAATGATTTATACCGGTAAGGACATAAAATCCTATATGGAGGCGCTGAAAGATTTAGGCTATAAACCGGAGCAAGTCAGCAAGATTTTGATTACGCATAAGCACGCTGACCATACCGGTGAGTTAAAGAGTTTTCCAAATGCCAAAATCTATGTGAACGCTGAGGAATGTGATGCGGATGAAATCAAAAATATCTCCAATATTATTCCGGTTCATTTTACCGATGGAGCATATCATAATTTTCCGGAAAGCCAGAAGATAGCAGAGGGTGTATATTACATTAAGGCTAAAGGGCACACCAAAGGCAACAGTTTGATTATTGCCGAAGATGATGGCTTGTTCTATATGTTCGAAGGCGATATTACCTACACCGATGAAGCTCTTTATGCCAATAAAATATCGGTGGTTTATGAGGATAAAGCCGCGGCTCGTGAAACTCTAAACCGAGTTCGTGAATTTGTAAGTGGTAATCCGACCGTTTATTTGGGAACGCACACGCCTTTAAGTGTTGAAAATTTGGAAGAAAAACGGATTGTGGATTTGAATAATCCGCCGAAAACATTGCCGGTAGGGGAGATTGTGTTCAAAACCAAGACGGGCAAATACATCTGCTCTGTTTGCGGCTATGTTTATGACCCTGCCGAAAATGATGGTGTGGCTTTTGAAGAACTGCTTGAAGATTGGAAATGCCCACGTTGCAGACAACCGAAAACCAAGTTTAATGCAGCATAAAAAGAAAATATCCCAATTAATCCGAGTTTAACCGCTCGGCTTTTTTGTTTGCCGTCGATGGACCTCTTTTACACCAAAGCGTAATTTTGAGATATTATATTCTTGACAAAACTTGTGAAAAATGTTATTTTCGGCACAAAAGGGAATTATATTATATTTATTGTTTTGAGGACCCGGTCAAATAAGCCTCGTTAAATATTCCGGTTATATTATGGCAAAAATTGATGTAACTCTGTTCGGCATTGTGCTTAGTGTCAAGGATCTTGGTACTAAATTATCCCGCGTCATGCTGTTCGTAACAAGTACCGTTCAGCACAATCATTGTAACACTATGAAGATGTTGTCGGTACCGAAGCAAGTTCCGATTGATATGAAGGATTCTGATAATCTGGCTGCTCAGGTATCAGCCGGAAAGGCAATCAAGCTACATGTGACTGGCGAGCCCGGCAATCTTCATGTTGAGATTACTTCGGTGTCTAACTGTCCCGGTATCATACTGGAGAGCCTGGTGACATCACTTGAATAGGTGTTAGGTGTTTGCGGTGAAGATGTTCCGGCGTGAGAACTAATATCATGAGTCAAAATCGAACTCTTCCCCTTGCAGTTTAATCGCTGCGAGGGGGTTCGTTTTTTAAAGCAAAAAAAAATCAAGCTTTTTATTTTCTGTTAAAACACCGCCGCTTATGACGATAAAACAGCATTAAAAATGAACTTTTTTATGCATAGTTTCGTTAATATAATTGTGAAAAAGTTTTTTATGTGTTATCAAATTATTACAGGCGCTGAAAAAGGGAATTTTATGAATAGAATTATCAAATACGGTTTATGTATTCTGCTTATGACAAATACGTCATTTGCTTCATCTTCAATAGATGAAGACTTATTTAATGGGACAGCTTGTCCGCTTTCTGAAATATTAGAAGCAGAAGAAAGAGGAACAATTTACGATGTTTTATCTCCAACCGGGGAATCAGCCGTAAAGCAAATAGAACAGGCGCCGCGCTTATCAACCTTAAACGGCAAAAACATTGCCGTTGTCGGAACAAACTTCAATGCGAATGTAACCCATGCGGAAATCAAGCGCCTTATATTAAACAATTACCCTGATGCAAAAGTTATAACACAAGATGAAATAGGAAGTGCCGGTTTATATCCGCCGCTTGGAACAGTACGCCGAGCAAAAGATGAATTCCAAAGAAAATTAAAAGACATGAAAGTTGATGCGGTTATAGCGGGTAACGGCGGTTGCGGTATATGCACACCAAAAGAAGAAGGCTCTTGTATTGCCGCCGAATATATGGGGATACCGTGCGTTATGATAGCCGGTCCGGGGTTTGTTGATCAAGCAAAATTAACAGCTTTGAATGCCGGTGTTCCGGTACAAAGAGTAGCCGAATATCCCGGTGCTTTTGCGTTGCATAGTGAAGAAGAATTGGTAAAAAATACGCAAGAGGTGCTTTGGCCGCAAATTGTGGAAGGCTTAACCAAACCCATAACACCGGAAGAAAAAACAGTCGGGGCAAAAGACGGTAAAAAAGATATTCGTGATATTGCTTTTTCCGGAACATATGATGAAATCCAGGCCTATTTTAAGGAAATGAAATGGTCTGACGGACTGCCGATTGTGCCGCCGACGCCTCAAAAAGTAAATGAGTTTTTGAAGTATACACCGCATAATTGGAACGAAACGATTGCCGTCCTGCCGATCTCAAACAGAGAGATAAAAACATGGCACATTGCAGTAAACGCTGTTATGTCCGGGAGTAAACCGGAATATATGCCGATACTTATTGCCATGACCGAAGGATTTGGGGTTCATAAATTCAACTGGACACTCGGCAGTACGCATGCTTGGACACCGTTTAGTTGGTTAAACGGTCCGGTTGCACGGCAGCTCGGTGTGGATGCCGGCCAAGGAGAAATTAACGAACCCGCCAATGCCGTTATCGGAAGATTTATGAATTTGGCAATGCTGAACTTCTATGGTTACTACGTCAAACAAACCAGAATGGGAACTTTCGGCTATATGATGCCGTGGTGCATGGCCGAAGACGATGCGGCTTCTTTGCGTGTGGGTTGGCAACCTTTCCATGTCAGGGCAGGATATAACCTGAATGACAGCACAATAACATTATCCTCAACTTTACTTTGGGGCAATAATATGACACCGGCCACCACAGATACTCAAAAAATTACGGAGTTAATGGCGTGGGATATAATCGAACGCGGACAATTTGCCCTCGGAAGCGGCAAACAGTTTGTTAATCGAACCATACTGATGACGGAAGCAGTAGCAAAAACATTATCCGAAAAATATAGAACCCCTGATGAACTGGAAACCAAACTGATTGAGTTGGCACGAAGACCTGCCAAAGAACGCACTTTTGCCAGATATTACGCCAATCCCGGAAGTTCAAAAGACGGCGGTGAACATAGCTTAAAAGAATATTCCGGGTACATTCGCAAAACCGAAGAAGCTATGGATACACCGAGATCTCCGTGGTATGCTTCTTCTGATGCCAAGACTTCAACAGTTCCTGTGATGCAAAAAGGAATGACCGCTTTTCTGATAACCGGAGATTCGGCCAGAAACAAAATACAAATTATGCCGGGCGAACGAACAGCTACCGTTAAAATAGATTTGCCGAATAATTGGAACGAATTGATGCAAGATTTGGGTTATGAACCGTTGAATAAATTTTATCTTAAATCAACCAAGCCGATGGCCGTTTCGGATACATCTTCTCAAAGCATTACAAACTCTAAAACTGTCGTTCAAGGGTATAAACCAAAACGCCCGTCAAAAGAGCAATATCAAAGAATGCGACAAGAACGACGAGGAAATCTCGGAAACGGTGGAAAACGCCCGTCCAAAGACCAATATCAAAGAATGATGCGCAACCGTAAACAACATTAAAACTCGTCCTCTTGCTTGCATTCTTAAAAAAATTTTTATACTATATAGTGTTGTTAATCGGAGAACAAAAAATGGATTGTTGTGGTTATAAGGTCATTGATAAAGAAACGTATTACCGAAAAGATGTGTTTCGTCATTTTTCGGAAGATTGTAAGTGCTCAACTTCCATGACCGCAAGAATTGATGTGACAGACCTTGTGGCATATTCCAAAAAATCGACAACCAAATTTTATATCAATTTTCTATATATTCTTTCAAAAGTTCTAAACTCTCGTGAAGATTACAGAATGGGGTATCTGTGGCAGACAGAAGAGCTGATTTGTTGGGATGTAATTAATCCGACGCAATATGTATTTCATGAAGATACGGAAACCTGCAGCCTTGTATATACAAAATACAATGCTGATTATAACAAATTTTACGCCGATGCTTTGCAAGATCTTGAAGCGGCCAAGAAAAACAATGAATACGGACTTGATATGGTCAATCATCCCAACTGGTTTGATGCCTCATACATATCTTGGCTTTCTTACGATTCCTTAAATTTAGAACTTCCGGACGGATATTTGTATTTTGCGCCGATTATCAATTGGGGAAGATACCGTGAAGAGAACGGCAGGCTGGTTATGCCCGTTACCGTTCGGTTGAATCATGCCATTGCGGACGGGTATTTGGTCGCCAATGTGTTTCGCCTTTTAGAACAGGAAATCAAAGTATTTATCGAATAACGGCGTATAATTGTTTAAGATGATTTATCTGTCTTTTGGTAGCGTATGAACGAACGAGGGTGTTGCCGTATTTTAAGGTGTCAAAGTTTCGGCTTGAACAAAAAAGGAATGATACTTATCATTCCCTTTTTTAACGGCATGTTAAGAGGTATTTTGTATGATGAAAAAATAAAAAACGGACTAAGCACTTAAAAAGGCAGGACTACCATGATTTTATTGCAAAATGTTTTTCTGAACAATAGAGTATGTGATATTTTAATTGATAAAAATAAAATAACCAAAATTTCTGATAAGATAAATATGCAGGCTGATGAAGTCATCGATTGCCGGGATAAGGCCATTCTGCCTTCTTTTTGTAACACACATACCCATGCCAGCATGATGTTTTTGCGCGGCATCGGCGAAGATAAGATTCTGTTTGATTGGCTGCATCAGGAAATGTTTCCGCGTGAGGCAAAGTTAAAACCCGAGTATATGTATGCTCTTTCTCGATATGCGATTTTGGAAATGATTAAAACCGGAACCACCTGTTTCGTGGATATGTATTTTCATGTTTCGGGAACCTTAAAGGCGGTGCAAGAAATGGGGCTTCGCGCCGTTATTCCCTATCTCGGAATGGATTTTTTTGATGATAAAAATACCGAAAACGACATTCAGCGGGCGGTTCAATATTTGGAAGAGCCGTCTGAAAATTCCAGAATTAAAAAAGTGCTGAGTTGCCATTCCATATATACCTGTTCGCAAAAATTGATTTTGACATTTGTCGAACTGACAAAAAAATATAATACTTATCTGCAACTTCATGTTTCCGAAACGCAAAAAGAGGTGGATGATTGCGTGCAAAAATTCGGCTGTCGTCCGGCAGAATTGCTTTATCAATGGGGCGCTATGGGGCCGAAGACACTTTTTGCGCACGCCGTTCATTTAAATGATAACGAAATACAACTTGTTAAAAAGACGGGAACAACGCTGGCACATTGTCCGACTTCCAACTTAAAATTAGGTTCGGGGCAAATGCCTTTGCAAAAATATTTGGATGCGGGATTAAAACTGACCGTGGGAACGGACAGCGTGGCATCCAATAATTCGCTTTCAATGATTGCAGAAATGAAATTGGCGGCGTTGTCGGCGAAAAATCAGGCCGATTCCGTTTTAGTCGGTAAAGTAGGGGATATTTTCCAGATTGCCACCAAAAACGGCTTTGAGGCTTTCGGCATAAAAGCCGGTGAAATTAAAGAGGGCAATTTGGCTGATTTTATATTGGTGGATATGAATAACCAATTTTTATTGCCGAATAATAATTTAAAATCAAATATGATTTATGCGGCGGACAGTTCTTGCATCACGGATGTTTTCTGCGACGGAAAACCGGTGATGAGAAATAAGGTCATTCCGCATGAAGCCGAGATTATATCTGATTTCAAACGCGTATGCGCCGACTTGGCGGCATAAAACCGTATTTTTGGAATATATCAATTTTTTTTTGTTGCTATTTAAAAGAATTGTGGTATTAAAGAATAGTTTTCGGGTGTGTAGCTCAGCTGGTCAGAGCGCTACGTTCACATCGTAGAGTTCACAAGTTCGAACCTGGTCACACCCACCATTTTTTAATCAAGAAACACTTCCCGATGATGCCAATAAATCAGCCTTGGTTAACACCCCGGCTTTCTCAAGCGTCGCGGTTTTATTTTTTCCAGCCGATGGCTTGAGATATAATTACGCGTTGATCAGTCGGCAGATTTAAGACTTCCGGCACTTTTTCACGGTCGTAATAGCCGCGAACGATGCTGGCCATATTATTGGCAGCCGCATACAATTCCACATTTTGATAGGCCGAACCGGCGTGCATGGCGGCATAATCTTCGGCGCTTCCCGTATAAACCAAAACAGTTGAAACCGGCTTCATATAATCCTGTAATTGGAATAAATCCAAATGATTTTCGCTTGACTGCTGCTTTAAAAGATTTTCGTTGGCATCATAAAGCCAAATGCCGTCTTTGTTAAACACATACACGTTCAAATCTTTTTTATCCAAAGCGGTCGGGATGGTGCGTTTACCGTCTTTGCGATTAACCCCGAAAGCTGCCCATAAAACCGTGCTAAGCGTTTGATTATCGATTGCTTTGTCGGAAAATTCGCGGTCAGAATGACGTTGTTCCAACGCGCTGATTAAGGTTGTTGTATTGGTCTTGTCCGGCTCGGGTAATTTGATATCCGCTGCCATTGCCGAGGAAACTATAAATCCTGTCATCATCACACCTATTGTTTTTTTCATGTTTACTCCTTTGTTTGATGCCATTATCGTAATCTTTTTTTCCACAAATGTCAATAAATACCGATGCAGAAAATCAAAGCTTATCTGTCTTACTGTATTTTGTCGATTTTCACTTTTTTGTATAATAATAAATTGTATTAAAATTAAATAGTTAAGTACTTTCAATGTGATATTTTTATAATTTATAACAAAAACTTGAAGTAATTTATTGACAAATATTAAAAAATGAGTTAGATTACAGCTATTGATAGGGAGATTTTGCAATGGATAAAGTATCAATCATATTACCGCTTTATAATTGTGAGAAATACGTTCGTCACACCATCGAGTCAGTACAGCGTCAGGATTATCAAAATTGGGAACTGATTGTTATGGATGATGCCTCAACCGATAAATCGCTGGATGAGGTTTATAAGTATGCCGAAAAAGATCCCAGAATAAAAGTTTATTCTTCCGTTTATAACCGCGGGGTTGCGGCATCGCGCAACGCTGCCATCAAATTTGCAACCGGAAAATATTTGGCCTTTGTTGATGCCGATGATTTGTGGGCAAAAAATAAATTATCCAGCCAAATCTTTTTTATGAAAAAACATCATGCCGGCTTATCGCATACGTCGTTTGCATATTTAACCGAAGACGGTCATGTTCGTGATCGCGGGCAAATTCGCGTTGATGAGTGTATCGATATCAAACGCTATATGAAAACATCGCAAATCGGCATGTCCACGGTGATGATCGACCGTGATCAAATCAAATATGTTCATTTTCCGGAAGATCGCAAACTTTGTGAAGATGCACGCCTGTGGATGAAATATTTGCGCGAAGGCAAAAAGTTTTATGGTTTGGATAAAACTTTGTTGCTGTATCGGGTACGCCCGAACCAATTAAGCCGTCGCAAAGACAAAATGGCCTGGGCGGCGTTTAAGCGCTATATGGGTGAAAAGAGCCTTTCTTGGGCGGAAAGAATTGGTTGTTATGCGGCTTATGCCAAAAATGCCCTCAGAAAATATGAAGGCAAAAGCAGCGTCGATATGAGCTATATTAAAGACCAGTTTAATTGCCGCTGATATCAGCTGTCCAAATTTACCAGAATATATTTGTCGTTCCCCATACCGAGTTCTTTCATGTACGAAAGCTGGCGCAGACCGTGTCTTGTTTCAATGCGTTCGCGCAAGTCATGACTTTTTTCGTTTAAGGCAAAAACCAAATCTACCGCCGCTTGGTCAACAGCTAAAATATCATCGCTGGCCAAAATGCCGATATCCGGCGATACCACCGGCGCGGCGGCCAAACCTTCGCAGTCGCAGCTGACGGACATATTGCGCAACACATTGATAAAGGTGATATTTTTGCCGAAATGATCTAACGTTGCCTTGGTTGATTCAGTCATACGTTCCATGAATTCTTCCATGGAAATGCTCCATTGTCCTTCGCCTTCATGCGTATGAATCATGGCTTTGCCGATCCGACCGTCGGCCATTCCGATTCCGATATTTTTGTTAGAGCCTCCGAAACCGCCCATTGTATGACCCTTAAAGTGTGTCAGCACAAGCAGAGAATCATATCGGTCGGCATGCGAGCCGACAGACATTTCTTTGAAATATTTCCCTTTGGAAAGCGGCCACATCATCGTGCCTTCTTCGTCCATGATATCAACCGGTGCAAAAGTCCAACCGTTTACTTTCAAGGTTTCCCGATGCTGTTCGGTGGTGTAACGATCGCCCTCATAATAGGTGTTGGTTTCAACAATGGTGGCATTCGGCACATCATTTTCCAACAATTCCTTCACCCAAGAACTCGGAATGATATTCGGTCCGTTTTTCTCACCGGTATGCAGTTTGACAGCAACTTTACCGTGCATATTGTGCTTCACTTTTTGATAGATTTTGCGCAATCCTTGCGGACTTAAATCACGCGTAAAATAAACAACGGAAGTTTCGCCACTGCGTTTTTCTACCGGAATATTGACCGAACTTCCCAAAGGATTTTTTGCTGTTGTCATGTTTTTTCTCCTGCTGTTTTTTTTTTGATTTAACTTTATAAAAAGGTTTTAAGTCAATAAAAATGTTTCAGTTTTTCCTTAAAATATTGTTTTAAAATCTAAAATCGGCATAATCGGAGTAATTTTTTATTGACGAATTTTCTTGACAAAATTTGTAAAATCCTGTATGAAAAACCAGAGGTTAAAATGACAAAATACACACCAGAAGAACAGCAAACAATTTCACCGCGTGATATTGAAGAATTAAAGCCAATATACGAGGACTATTTCTACATGGCTCGCCAACACGAATTGCTGTTTCGGCACGAAACGGTTGATATGCTGTCCTTCAGACAAATTCAACGTATGTATCCCGATTATGGAGATCCGAGATGGTTTGTCATTCCGTGGTCGGTTGAAAAATTAAATGTTGATGAAAGAAAAGAATTTGCCGATTACGTCCAAAATAACGCGAAGGGCGACGGCCATAAAACTTATATTTCCATTCAACACATCAAACCCGAGGAAAACACTTTCAGAGGACCGGCTTTTTCCGAGCCGCCTTATACCAATTTATGCAGAACCATGCAATTTCCGTCAATGATTGAGGAATATACAATTTCGTATCCGGAAGGGGTGACGCTCGGCGAAACGGAATTTTATGTTGACGGTCGTTATAAAGCCGTTTATAGCGGCGACAAGTCAAAAGATAAATTGATTGCGGATTGTCTTAATGATTTGGATATGGTGGATGAAATTTCCGTTATGTTGAATTTGGGCGAATGTTTCCGCCAAAACGATTATAAGGATGATGAAAAATTCGGAAGAATGACGGTCAATGTTTATGCGGCGGAAACGGTCAAATTAAACGAAAATAATTTGCTGGAAATACTCGGTTCTTTTGCTGAGAAAGTCAAAAATATCTGCAATGCCCGCTATCATAACCAAGAGAGTGCTGTTAAAAAGGCCAGGGAAGAAGGCTTTCTTAATTTGCCGGATAGTTTTCAAGATTATTTGAATATCCGTAATTTGATGCGTCATCAATGGGATACTTTGGATGATTTGGGCGGTTTCACGTCACGTCAGGCCCAGCTCAATAAAAGAAGACGCACCGAACGCGTGAACTCATATTTGAAGCTTTGTGATAAAACACTCTATCAGCGTATGATATCTTATGTCGAGACGTTGCAACAAATGCAACAGGTGATTGGGGCGGTTGATCCCACACGCCTTGTTCGTGAAGCCGGTGAAAGCAACAGTAAATTCTCCGAGCGTGTAAAGATGGCGTGTCGGCAAAATCCGGACAAGCAAATTGAAGTGGAAATGAACTATCCGCTGGAAAGTGAAAAGTATAAGGCCTTAGATAAACTTTTGCATAAAAAGAAAATTTTTCCGAATATCAAAATTATTGATGATGTGACCAAAGATGAGAATAAATTAAAACTGATGTTGGACTACAACAGACGTTCGCTGATTTTGCGTGATTTTCATGATTTGGCCTGCTATGCCATGGGCTGTTGTCAGCGGTGCGGTGAAGATAAAGATATTCGCAGTGCATGGAATTACTTGGAAAAAATCGGCGTGATTACACCGGAAGAATGCCAAAGATGGCAAGGTTACACCACTTTACGCAACACGATGGCTCATGACTATTTTGATGAGAATATCAGAAAACAACTTCACGAAACCTGTGAGCAATATACGCAAGATTTTGCGGATATGGCCAAGAAATTGTATGAAGCCAGTCCCGATGTGAAAAAAATTCGGGATGATGTCTATGAGTATAAACACAGCAATGGCGAAGTTGTGCGCTTAGATTTTAACAATCATACCATCACGCGTGACAATGATACGTCACACTCGCAACCGGAGGTAAAAAACATGACCGATAACACCAAACAACCGCAGCCGAACGATGAAATGCAAAAAGAAACTTATCCGAACGGCGTTGAATATGAACTGCAGAACGGCAAAATTACCAAAGTAAAATTGCCGCTCGGAATGTCAATCAACTTAGAAAAACAAAGAATCAAATGGGATGTTTGCACGCATTGGTATATGAATGCCGAATACTTTAATGTGTTGAAAACCGATAAAAGCAAAATCGTGACCGATAAAGATATGATTGTCACCGAATTTTATGAAAAAAATCGGAAACGTCCTTTCCGTGACGGCGATTGCATGATGATTGACAACCACCACAATGTGGCGTTGGATAACGTCGGCCGATTAAGAGAGTTCAGATTCAGAAAAGCGGACGGCAAGAGCATATCCGCGACTTTTCGTCATGCCAAAAACGGTCGGAATTCGGTTGCTTTTGCCGACGGCACCACGGTTTATCAGACAGGCAAGGAAATAACCGTGATGCATGGCGATGTGGTGTTAAATTATGATAATCGTCAGGAATTTGCCAAAACCTATGAAGGGACACCGATGACACCTCAGCAAATGGCTAAAACCGGCATCATCCGATAAAAAGTATTCCCTGTGGCGGCATGGCAAGACAGGTTATATAAATTTTAATGATTTTATCATAGGGTAACATTAAAAACGTGTTTAATATATCTGCGCGCGCGGATATGAATGTCGATGTAGGGAAGAGAGAAAGATGGATTTCATCAAAAAATTGGATTCTCGTTTCAAAACGATCTTGATGACAACAGTTGTCTTTCTGTTGATGGCCCACGGTATGGCTATTTTTTATAAATTGAGTTTCCATGATGAAGCGTATTATTTGTTTAATGTCGGCGCCACGGTGAAATCGGGCAGATGGGGCCTGGAAGTATTGAAAAAACTGAGCGGTATTTTTTTCGGTCGCTACGGCGGTTCCGACGTATACAGTATGCCGGTGATGTCGTGTATCTATATCATTCCGTTGATCTCGGTGTCTTTATATCTGATAGTCAAATTGCTTGATATAAAAAAAATGCTGTCCTGCATTATGCTTTCCGGTTTGTTCATCACCTCTTTCTTTTTTGCCACGCTGTTTTTATATAACTACACGGCATCATACTATATCTTCGGGATATTCTTAAGTGTTGCCGGCGGTTATCTGATATGTGCCTGGAAAAAATATTATACATACATCATCGGCACGATATTAATGGGGTTATCGCTGAGCATATATCAGGCGTTTTATCCGCTGGCCGTTTCGCTGATATTGATTTATTTTATCAAAGAGGTTGCCGAAAACAAGGTATCTTGCGGTGCCTTCGTCAAAAAGGGTTTATATTACGGTTCGGCAGTTGTGTTGGCGGTTATTTTATATTTCGTCAGCGTTAAAGTGTCGGTGCAGCTAACCGGCATTCCGTTATGCAGTCACAAAAACTTAGACCAGATGGGAAGTGCCGGGTTGATGACATATTGGCATACCGTTCCGCTGGCTTATCAAAAATTCTTTAATCCGATTGTGTTTTTCCCGCTGAATATTATCTATTTATACCGGTTGATTTTATTGGTAATGATTCTTTTGGTAATATTCAAATCGGTCAAGCTATATAAAAGCGGTAAACTGTCGCTGCTTCAATTTATTCTTTTGAATTTAGCATTGCCGCTGGCGGTTAATTCCATTTATGTGATGATTGCGGGACAAAATGCGGATACGTTAATGCTAATCGGTCAGTTGATGATTTTTCCGTATTTCTTTTGGTTGTCGGAAAATATTGAAACCCCAAAAATCAAATATCTGAACGCAATCGGTTATTTGGGTGTCTTCATGGTTATCTGGATGTTTTGCCGCTGGGATAATGTGTTACATCTGCACGCGGTTTTCATGCAACAGCGTGCCATCAGTTATTTTACCACGTTGATTTCCCAGATAAAGAACACGGAAGGCTATAAAGATGAGTATCCGGTGGTCTTTCTCCATGAGGCGAAATTAAACGATAAAAATGTTGAAAATCTGCCGTTTGCATGGACCAGTAAGATACCGATACCGTTTTTCGGGACACAAGTTTTGTTGAATGATTATTCAAGAAGGGACTTTTTGCACCATTGGCTAGCTTATCAACCAAACTCGGTAAGAATGGTTTTTTCTGAGAATTTTACAACATTAATGAATATACCGCATTATCCGGATGAAGGTTCAATCCGAGTTATCAATAATGTTGTTTTTGTGAATTTTTAAGTTGAATGAATATAGGGGAAAAGAAAAACATGAATTTTATCAAAAAACTGGATATTCGTTTCAAGGCAATATTTGTAACAACAATTGTATCGCTGTTGGCGGCGCACGGTATGGCAATTTTTTATAAGTTGAGTTTCCATGATGAGGCTTACAGCTTGTTCGGTGTCGGTGCCACGCTGCAATCGGGCAGATGGGGCTTGGAAATTTTGAGAAGACTGAGCGGTGATTTTTTCGGTCGCTACGGCGGTTCCGACGTATACAGTATGCCGGTGATGTCGTGCGTCTATATCATTCCGCTGATGTCTTTGTCTTTATATCTGATAGTCAAATTGCTTGATATAAAAAAGGTGCTGTCTTGCATAATGCTTGCAGGCTTGTTTATCACCTCTTTCTTTTTCGCCACGCTGTTTTTATATAACTACACGGCAACATATTATATTTTCGCTATTTTCTTAAGTGTTGCCGGTGCTTATCTGATATGTGCCTGTAAAAAGTATTATACATACATTGCCGGTATAATATTGATGGGTTTGTCATTAAGTATATATCAGGCGTTTTATCCGCTGGCCGTTTCGCTGATATTGATTTATTTTATCAAAGAGATCGCCGAAAATAAGGTATCATTTACTGATTTTATGAAGAAGGGATTGTATTACGGTTCGGCAGTCGTGCTGGCGGTTCTTTTATATTTTGTCAGCGTCAAAGTATCGGTATATCTGACCGGCATTCCGTTGTGCGATTATAAGAATTTAGACCAGATGGGAAGTGCTGGTTTAATGGCATATTTGAATACAATTCCGATGGCTTATCAAAAATTCTTGACGCCGATTGTGCTTTTCCCGTTTCACACAATCTATTTATACCGATTTATTTTGTTGGTGATGGTGATTTTAGTAATATTCAAATCGGTGAAACTTTATAAAAAAGGCAAGCTGACATTGGTGCAATTTATC
>JAGCYN010000113.1 GCA_017960745.1 Alphaproteobacteria bacterium
GGTTGAACCGAAACAGGAAACGGTTGCCAAGCCGGAAAAACAGCTTGACGAGAATAAACAAAAAATTGTTGACGGTATTAAGGAAATGGCCGCGTTAGAACAAAAAATTATCGACGAAGCGGCGTTGATGCAGCAGGGCAAGGATATGCCGAATCTGATTGGCGGTCGTAACAGCGTCTTATCGCGCGCGGTTAAAGCCGAAATGGATCGCGACGGTTCGGATAAAGCTCAGAACGGCGGCATCAGACAAGCTCCGGCCGTTCGCGCAACCAGCAATATTCACAGCGTTTCGGCGGCACCGGTGGTTGAGGAAAAAACCGCATCGACCGCCAATACCGAACCGACGGAAAATACCGCGACAGAAACTACCGAACCGACGGAAAATACCGCGGCAGAAACCGAGCAAACAGCAACGGTAACAACGCCGGCAGAAGATAAGGTTGTTGCCGAAGAACAGACACCGGCGGTAGACGAGTATGTCAGCAATTACAAGGGCAAGATTATTTATCCGCCTAAGGTTTCGTCATCAACGGCCAGACAAAAATATTCGCCGTCTGCGAAAAATGCTCGTAAAATTAAGATTCCGCGCCGTAAACCGAGGTATGCGCGTCGTTAGCGAATATAACGGATGAAAAATCGTTTTTGCACTTGATATTTGATGTAACAAACCATAGATTTTATATATTAAGGGTGTAAAAAGGACTTTAAAGAGACATAAAAATGGATAATTTGCCGGAATTAAGAGATATTCATTTGCCGACGGAAGGCGTATCAATTTTTCCGTTGGCGTACGGTTGGTGGGGAATCCTGGCCGCCGTTGCAATTCTCTATGTTCTCATCAAGCTGATTATTTGGGGACGGCGTGCCAGCGCCCGTCTTTATGCTTATCATTTGTTGGTACCGCTGAAAACGGTTCACTCTTTGCAATCTGCCGTTAAAATGTCTGAAATTTTACGACGCGTCTGCGTGCGCAAATATCCTGAGGCTGTCGCTTTGGTCGGGCAGGAATGGATTGATTTTATCAATATCAAAGCCAAGGTTAAACTTGACGATAAAACCGCCGAGCTGTTGAAAAATGCCCCGTTTTTGCCGGATGACGATACGCGTTATCAAAGCGAAGATGTGGCTGCATTATGGCAGTTTTGCTATGCGTGGATAGGAGAAAATTTATGATCAGATTTGCTGCTATGGACGCATTTTGGATGCTGTTGGTGCCGGTTTTGGTGTATTATATTCTGCCGGCAGCCGGCAAAATGTACGGCGATGCCTTGAAAGTGCCGTTTGTGGCTGATTTGATGCGCATTAAGGCGGACAGCAGACATTCCGGTTTGATGAATTCCGGGGTACGTTCTTCCGCTTTGAAAATGTTTGTGATGTCGCTGGCGTGGATTTTGGCGGTGGTGGCGTTGGCGCGGCCGCAGATGGTCGGCGAACCGCATCGGGTGCATAATGAAAGCCGCGATATTTTGCTGATTGTTGATATTTCAAATTCGATGAACGAACGTGATTTTGTGTATCAAAATCGGGTTTATGATCGCTTGACGGCGGTAAAAAATGTGGTCAGCCGTTTTATCGATGAACGCACCGAAGACCGCATCGGTCTGGTTTTATTCGGTACCCGTGCATATTTGCAGGTGCCGCTGACTTATGATAAACAATCATTAAAAGAAGTTTTGCTGACCACCGATGCCGGTATGGCCGGTAACTCAACTTCGATCGGCGATGCCATCGGTGTGGCGCTGAAAAATATGGTGGCGGACGGCAAACCGGCAGAAAATAAAGTGCTTATTTTGTTGACCGACGGCGAAAATAACGATGGCAATATTTCGTTTCCGCAGGCCGTAAATTTGGCCAAACAGGAAAAAATCAAAGTTTATACCATCGGTGTCGGCAGTGATCAGGTGCCGTTTTTCGGCGGTTTGTTTAACGTGCCGGTCAGTTCGGATTTGGACGAGGCCGGTTTGACACAACTGGCAAGGGAAACTCAAGGACGCTATTTCAGAGCCAAAGATGTGCAATCGCTGTTCAAGGTTTATCAGGAAATTAACCGCTTGGAGCCGCAGGAACAGGAAGGACGCTATGTTGAAGATGTTGACGAACTGTATTGGTGGCCTGCCGCCGCGGCGCTTCTGCTTTTTGCGGTTTTGATTTTACTTAATCGAAAGGTCGGATAGATGGAGTGGTTGCAAGAATTTCATTTTCTGCGTTGGTTTTGGTTGCCGGCATTGATTTTGCCGCTGTGGCTGATGTGGCAAACCGCCAGAAACGCCGGTGTGCAATCTTCATGGGCCGAAGTATGCGACGAAAATCTGTTGAATTTTTTGCTGATTAAGGGCAAAAGTCAGCGCCGTCGCGTGCCGTTTATTCTGTCCGGCATTATTTTATTGTTCGGCATTCTCAGCTTGGCCGGACCGACTTGGGAAAAAACGGATAATCCGGCGCTCAGCGTTGATAATCCGGTGATGCTGGTTTTGAATATGTCAACCGATATGGGGGTTAAAGATGTGGCACCGAGCCGTATTGTGCGTGCCAAATATGTATTGAAGGATTTGTTGTCATCGTTTCGAAATACGGAAAGCGGGCTTTTGGTTTACAGCCGCGAGCCGTTTGTGATTACGCCGCTGACCGAAGATGTGGCGTTGATTGATAATTTGTTGGACTCGCTTGATTTTGATATTATGCCGGAAAACGGCGACCGTTTGGATCGGGCTGTTGATTTGGCGCGCGAACGACTGAAAAGTGCCGGTTATCCGAGAGGCAATATCATTGTGGTTACTTCCGATGTCGGCGAAAGATTTGATGCGGCATTGGAAAGCGCCGCCAAAGCACACGCCGAGGGGTTTGATGTGCATGTTATCAAGGTTAGCGCCGCCGCCAACGAAAAATTGCAGATGGTTGCGGAAAAAGGCAACGGCATTTATGCCAACTATAATGACAGCACGCGGGCATTAAGCGGCAGAATTAATGATATTACCGATAAAGAAATTGCCAAGAGCAAGAATATGCAATCAGTCTGGTTGGATATGGGATATTACTTGTTTTGGCTGCCGGCCGTGTTGATGTTGTATTATTTCCGCCGCGGTATTTTATTGGTTTTGTTCTTAACGCTTTTAAGCATTGAGGCACAAGCCGGATGGTTTTTGAACGACAATCAGGAAGGAATGCATTATTTCAAGGCGCAACAGTATGATAAAGCGGCCGCTAAGTTTCAGGATACGCAATGGCGCGGTGCTGCGGCGTATAAAAGCGGTAATTATGAACAGGCTTTGCGTGATTTTGAAGCCGAAAAAGGGACAACAGCGTTGTACAATCAGGGCAATGCGTTGGCGAAATCCGGCAAAATTAAAGAGGCTATTGCCAAATATGAAGAGGTTTTGAAAGAAGATCCGAATTTTGAAGATGCACGGTTTAATTTGGAGTATTTGAAAAAGCAACAACAACAGCAACAGCAGCAAAAACAAAATCAACAACAAAAA
>JAGCYN010000114.1 GCA_017960745.1 Alphaproteobacteria bacterium
CGGTAAATTGGCAGGTGTAACCGCTGACAGAGCGTTGATCTCTGATAGCGACGGTCATATTACAGCATCAGCTGTTACAAATACCGAACTCGGTTACTTGAGTGGTGTGACAAGCAATGTTCAAACCCAGTTGAACAGCAAGCAGGCTCAGTTAGTCAATGATGCCTCCCCGTCCGGAATCATCGCTTCGACCGTGAAGACGAGCATCGGCACAGCCGGAACTGAAGGTACGGCATTGCATACGAACTTGGTAACTGAAAAAGCCATTGCTGAAGCTTTGGCGACCAAGCAAGGTAACTTGACGGCCGGTGACGGTATTGCGATTAGCTCTGACACGGTATCTGCCAAACTCGGTAGCGGCTTAGTCTTTGATGACGACAAGAATATTGCTGTATCGAATCTCAGTAACGAACACATTGCGGCCGATGCGGCAATTGATACGGATAAGATAGCCTTCAGCGATGCACAAAAAGTGTTGTTGAGTAAGGTTGTTGAAACTACGTTAACGGATACAAATGACAACATCGCCACTTCGAAAGCTGTTAAGGCATTTGTTGAAGGCAAGGGTTATCAAACAGCCGATAACGTCAACACCTTGATTAATACAACGTTGAATATGGATGCCATTGATGAAGATGCAGCATATATCAGCCGCACAAAGACGGTTGGTCAGAATCTGAACTTATTGTCTAGCAACTTAAAGCGCGTTGATGACAGTGTGGGCGTTTTTGCGGATGCAGGTACGACCAATTACATGGATTCAACAAAGACTGTTTACGGTAACTTAGGTTTGTTAGACAGACAAATCAAAGTCAATACAGATCATATCGGAAACATCTCTATATTCAGCGATCCAACAACGCCATATTCAGGATATGCGGCCGGAGCAACGGATTTGGTTGAAGCAATCGTGTTGGTAGATGCCGCGGTGAGTGGCGGTGAAGATGCCAAAAAATACGTTGACAAGAAGTTCTCCGGTGAACTGACCGGTACGGTAGAACTTGGCAACAAGGCAAGTACAATCACCGTTGGTAAGGAATATACAGATCCGGTTGCACCGACGAAGCAAACTTTAGATGGATTGTTGGTTGATACAGTTAATCACCAGGCGGAACTTTCTGTTGCGGAGACGGCAAGCAAGTCGACAGGTATGTCATTTGATGCGACCACGAGAACCATCGTTCTCGGTTATGAAGATCAGGATGATCCTACTGCATACTATGGTATGAGAATAGATGGTAAGAATAAGCAGACGGTTATCGGTACCACGACGGATTATGTCACACTTGACGGCGATAAGATTATTTCGACATCAAGTTCCGGTGAATCGGTTACCATTGACGAAGGCAATATAACAGCCACCGATACCGTATCGGCGAAAGACTTGGTGGCCAGCAACAGTGCGACAATCGGCACCGGAGACCACAAGGTAACCATTGAAAACGGTAGCGTAAAAGCCACCGACGGTGCGGAAATCGGTAGTGGCGCAAATAAAGTGACAATTGCCGGCGGTAATGTAACGGCAACCGGCACGGTTGACGCCGACAAAGTAACGGCTGATAGCGGTACATTCGATACAAGTCTGACGGTTGGTTCTGGTGCAAACGCAGTTAATATTACGAATGATGGTAAAGTTGACGCTAAAGATTTGGTTGCCCGCGACAGTGCGACAATCGGATCAACCGGTGATCAAACAGTTATTGATGGCAGTGAATTCACATCAACAAAATCTGATGGTACTACAACTAAGACCGTTTCGATTAAAGATGGTGGAATAACGTTAACAACCACAGACGGAACTACAGCCGGAACACAAACTATTTCAATCCAAAACGGCAATATCTCAATGTCCGGAACGCTTGAAGCTCACAAATTGGATGTTGATGAAATTGAAGCCGAAGATTTGGGCGTTGAGAAGTTGACATTGGCTGGTAAGGAACTTAACGGTGTTGACACGGGTACAAACGTTACTGCCGTTAGTTCTTCGACAGTAGCCACAACGGCAACGATTGCGGCAACGGTCGGCAATGTAGCAGACTTAACCGGTGCCAACTTGGCTGCCCCGACAGCAGCAGGCAAGCCGACAGTTGAAGATCATTTGTCAGCTTTGAATGCTTCGATCGGTTCGGTAACCGGCAGTAATTATGTATCTGCCGATAATTCGGTCGGTGAAAACTTTGATGTATTGGATGAAGAACTGAAACTGACGAATGATGCTCTTGGTGCAACCAAGGATGCAACAACCGGCAAGTACACGTTCGACACCACCGGCAATGCAACGCCGAACTACGGATTGGCTTCAGCTGATACGGTTCAAGCTGCTCTGAAGAACATCAACGGCAACATCGGTACGGCTGAACACTTAGGACCGGTACAAAACGGCGTATCTGCTGAGAACACCGTGAACAAAAACATAGCTGCTCTGAACCAGAAGTTGGGTAATATGGCCGGTCTGGATAATGTAAACAGGAATCTGACGAATGGTGACGCCGGTTTACCTGCAACCGTAACCTTGGCGATGGATAATATTGACAAGACGCTTGGAAGGGTTCATGGTTTGGCAGACAAACTGAGAGAAGCCGAAATTTATCAAGGTAACTTAGCCGAGAGAGATGAAGAAGGCAGATCGTCGCTTGAATCTCACTTGACAGCGATTGATACGGCAATCGGTAATCGTAATAAATACACGAATGCCGCCGGCTCTAACGGCTACACGGCAACAGTTGGTCAAGATATCAGCAAGAGCATGACGGAGATAGCTTCTAACATTGGTACTGCAGGTGACTTGGGTGAAGCATATAACGGCATATCCGCAACCAGCACGGTTAACAAGAACATTGCATCGTTGAATGCGGCTCTCGGTAATGTTGCGACCCTGAGCGAAGGTGCATATGTTGCACAAACAACCAATGTGACGGATGCTATTAAGGTATTGGATGCCAATGTTTATCGGTTAGATTATCAAGTGCATGATTTGAGTAAGCGTTACACAAGATTACGCAGAGAATTCCAAACCGGTATGGCGTCAATGGCGGCTATGTCGGCATTGTCACCGAATACCAGAGCCTCCGGCAATACGCAACTGTCGATTGGTACGGGTGCATATTCCGGTCGTACGGCGGCGGCTATCGGTGCATACCACTGGTTTAGCGATAACTTGTTATTTAACGCCGGTATGGCATGGGGTGAATCTGCAGATATGGTTTACCGTATGGGTATTACATATTCGTGGTAGAGCAATAAAGGGGTTCGTTTGCAAGAATTTTGTGTCTTGTAAGCGAACCTTTTTTTAGAAATGAGGAAAGTAATGACCAAGCTAAGTCAAAAAATCAATAGTAACGATACAGATAAAACGGATAAAACGGATAAAACGGATAAAACGGATAAAACAAATAAAACAGATAAAACGGATAAAACGGATAAAACAAATAAAACAGACAAAACGGATAAAACGGATAAAACAAATAAAACAGACAATACAGATAAAAAAAGAAAATTCCCGTTTTTATTTATACTGATTATGGTTGTGTATACGGCTTTAATTGGTGTTCAACAATGGCAAATCCATAAGCTTCAAACGGTATATATATATGATATGGAAGAAACTTTACGCGGTTTAAAATTTGATGAGCTTAATCGCGAATTTGAAGCTAAAATCAATATCTTGAATAGCGAAGTGACAGCGGCACAAGAAAAAATTGCGTCTTTAAAAGAAACAAAAGATAAGGACGATTTTTCGGAGGTATATTTGAAATCACTGAAATTAAAATACGATACCATGATTCAGGAATATACCAATGCTCTGAACTACGTAACAGACAGCATTAATAAGGCACTCACACAGGTTGCGCAAGAAAAACATACACCGGTTATATTTGATAAGCGTGCTGTTGCGGTACAAACACCGAATGTGATGGATGTCACATCGGAACTTGTGCAAAAAATACATATTGAACGCCCTCAGATTTTAAATATGTATTGAAAGTTTGAAAAATAACCAAATATCTTGTAAAAGCACATCTGTTCGGTTGCCGGAAAACACCAATAAAACGAAAGACGGGATAGAACCCGTCTTTTTTTTGCTGATTTTTTACGCCGACTATTCGCCGTAGTTTTTCAAAACCGCCATCACATCCGGCTCTTGCGCATAGTCATACACCGTGTTGCCTTCGTTGTCGGTGGCGTGAATGTCCGCACCGCTTTTCAGCAACAAAGCCACAATTTCCGGATTTTTATTTAACGCCACCGCATACATCAACGCTGAGCGCCCTTCCGGATCAACCGCGTGAATGTCGGCGCCGTATTTCAACATCATTTTTAAAACCCGCGGCGTCACATCTACCCGGCACACATTCATTAATAAAGTTCGCCCTTTATTGTCGCGCGCATTGATATCATTCACCGGTGCCGTCGGTTCTTCGGCATAACCGCCCTGCATTGCGCCGGCACCCATCGTACCGCCCAACGTGCGTAGCAACACTTGCGCCATCTGTTCCAAATCATCCGGATTGCCGTTGGTGGCGTTGGCAAACATATCCGCCATGGTCGATAACCCGCCGCCGTTTTGCGGACTTTGTTTTGCAACCGTGCTCGCGCCGCCGCTTTGCGCCGTTTGCGTCTGCATCGAGGTTTGTAAGCTCTCAAATCCGGCTTTTACAAGCGCATCAACCCAAGTCTGATTTTCGGCATCTTTGGTCTGATTCGTACCGGTTAGACTGCTCACGGCATACGACACCACCTTATCCGTCAGCGCTTGTCTATTGGCATAAACATAATACGCGGCACCGCCGATAATCAATAACAACGCCAGCAAAACAATAAATAGATTTTTGAGCATCCATTCGTCCCCTTAAAAAATGTTCCTCGGAATGTTTATATTTGAAAATCAGATATTTGTAAAGTTGAATCTCATCACCGCCGCGATTTAAATTTGACTTTTTTGAAAACAGATATACAATGACCGCAAGTATTCATTTTTTATATAAGTGTTATGAAAACAACGAAGGTTTTAAAGTTACAGATTCTTTTTTTCTGTATGTTGTGTGTGTTGTGCTTTACAACTTCCTGCCGTAACGAAACCGATATTGTTCTCCCCGATTCCGACGAACAGTTAGACTCGCTGTTGGAAATCCGCTTTGAAAACGATACCGCGTATATCAGCGCCGATGTTTTGAACAATAATCCGGCTTATGAGGAAAGTTGCGACTTACTCAAAAACGGAGATTTTGCTCTGACTTATACCTGGCCCTATCAAACCGCAGCCATTAAAGCACGTAACACTGAGGAATTTCAGTTTGATCATCCCGAAGCCCCCGAAATGACGTTTACACATGCTTCCGGCAAATTCTATGATGCCGTTTTGCATGTCAGTGTAAACTACATGAAAGGAGCAACGCTCAAAAAAGCCAGCGCAAGCAAACATTTCGTGGCCGTCGTGACAGATTAAACCCCTCTTTAGAAAGCACCGCCCGTCAGGTGCTTTCTTTTTTTGTTTTAAATAAAAAAAATACTTGCATTTAAAACGCATTTGCGTTATAAACCCATTGTTTGGGTTGTTCAGGCTAATTGGCATGCCTGCCGGCTCGTGTGTCATTCCATTAAAATGAAAGGGAATAAAATGCCTAAATTAAAAACTAAAAAAGCCGCTGCCAAGCGCATCAGCGTGACCGGTACCGGCAAATTAAAAAGAAACCATTCGTTCAAGAGACACCTTCTCTTTAACAAACCGACGAAACAAAAAAGACAAGCTCGCGGCACTGTGATTATTGCGGCTGCCAATAAGTTTATCAAAAAGTTTTTACCGTTTATTTAAGGGAGGATAAGATATGTCTCGTGTTAAAAGAGGTTTAACGGCTCACGCTCGTCATAAAAAAATTTTAAGCATGGCGAAAGGTTACAGAGGTCGTAACAAAAATGTATTCAGAGTAGCAGTTGAAAAAGTTGAAAAAGGTTTGCAATATGCTTATCGTGACAGAAAAGCAAAGAAAAGAAGTTTTCGTTCTTTGTGGATTCAACGTATTAATGCTGCCACACGTATCCATGATATGACTTATTCTCGATTTATCAGCGGACTGATCAAAGCAGGTGTTGAGCTTGATC
>JAGCYN010000115.1 GCA_017960745.1 Alphaproteobacteria bacterium
ATTCAAATTCAAATTATCAAAACGGGCCCCTCTGAGGCGGATGCTGCCGCTGATAACGTCGTTTTTCAAATTCAAACGCGGTTCTGAGGCAAGAACATCGGCCGAAGATAACACTTCTTCTTGAGGCTTTTCATCTGCCGTTTTAGCAGATGCTGTTTCGGTTGTTTCTGCGGCAACGGCTGCTTCCGGCGCGTTAACGGCGGAAGAAATTTCCGTACTCGGTGCCGGTGTGCTTTTTTTCGGCATAAAATAGTTAACGCCGAAAATTACCAAGGCAGACAGGAAAATGGCCACATAGAAACTTTTTAAATCATCATTCATTTTATCAAACTCCTTCATCCGACACCACTTTTCTAAAGCAGAACAAGATGAAAATCAAGATGTTATAAAGACTTATTCGTTTTTTCTTTCGGCGGCACCGGATCATACCCGTACCCGCCCCACGGATGACAACGCAACAAGCGCTTGGTGCCGAGCCATACGCCTTTTATCACGCCGTGAATTTGAATAGCTTCAATCATATATTGCGAACACGTCGGTTGATAGCGGCACACCCCCGGCTTAAACGGCGATATGGCAACGCGATAGAATTTAACCAGCGCTATCAGAATCGTTTTGAGCATCATCTGCTCCCGTTTCTATCATTTTATTTATTTTTTTGAAACCGCGGATAATATCATTGCGCAAATTTTCAAAAGCACAACAATGCGTATCAAAGCGTCCGACCAAAACATAATCGATATTATCCATGGCATATTTGTCGTAAATTTCGCCGATTACCGCGCGCATCCGGCGTTTGGTGCGATTTCTGATAAAGGCTTTGCCTAAGCGTTTGGTGGCAGTAAAACCGATTCGCGCCGGTTTTGATTCGGACGCAGATACAGGACGAGCTGCTTGGATAAGCACGTTATGAAAAACAACGGTCAAATCTTTGGCAGCTCGTAAAAAATCCTTGCGTTTTTTCAGAATCGGAAACCGGCTCATTTTAAGCAAAATTAAGCTGAAATTCTTTTACGACCTCTGGCTCTGCGGGCAGACAAAACTTTGCGGCCGCCGACGGTAGCCATACGATTTCTGAAACCGTGACGACGAGCACGGACTAATTTACTCGGTTGATATGTTCTTTTCATGTTTTTTCTCCGGTTATTATTGATTATTTAAAATCTGCCTTGCAGACAGATTCTCGGTTAATATTTCACGGCATTTATAACAGATAAAACCAAGATGTCAACAAGTTTTTCCTTTTCTGTTTTAAAAATAAAAAACGCCGCGTTATATCACGGCGTTTCTTTGGATAAAAACCGACTATCTTCTGTCGCCCATAATTCTCAAAAGCGATAAGAAGAGGTTGATAAAATCAATATACAAATTCAGCGCGCCGGCAATAGCCACACGATGCTGTTCTTCTTCGCCGCCCATCTGATAATACAGCGATTTTAATTTTTGCATGTCATAGGCGGTTAAGCCCACAAAAATTACCACGCTGATGTAAGATAAAGCGTAATAAAGGGCTGCGCTGTGCATAAACATATTGACGATTGAAGCAATAATAAGCCCCCATACACCCATATAAAGGAACGAACCGATATTGGTTAAATCACGCTTGGTGGTATAGCCGTATAAGCTCATCGAGCCGAATGTGGCGGCCGTAATCAAGAAAACACGGGTGATACTGGCGCCCGAATACAACAGCAAAATATCGGCACAGGATAATCCCATAACCGCGCAATAAGCCCAGAACATCAGCTGTAAAGCACCAATGCTGCTGCGTTGAAGCATGCCCATGAAAATAAAGACCATGAACAACGGTGCAAATGTCACAATCCAGCCGAAAACGGAAAGCCCGACCGCATTGTCGGCACCAACGTTAAACATCATGCCGATAAGCGGCGTATGTACGGTAATCCATGCTGTCAGCGCGGTCAGACATAAGCCGATGCCCATGTAGTTAAAAATTCTGATCATATACCGACGCAAACCGTCATCAATCATTTCAACGGTGCGGCTTTGAATAAGCGGATTTTCCATTTTTTTCTCCTCAAATAAAACAATCTCTATTTGTAAATATAGGTTTATTTTATGAAGAAATCAATAATATTTGCGCAAAAAACGAAAATGCTTGCAATGATTGACGATATGCGATACAGAAAATTTCAGAGGTTAAAATGTATAGCGACAGATTTAAACAATTTATCGAAATGTGGCAAAAAGATTTTGCCATTGAGCGCAGTATGAACGAAAAGGTTTGTGTTGACCGTGACGGCAATCCGATTCCGTGGTACACCTATCCGGCAATTGAATATTTGTCGCAATTTGATTATCACGATAAAAAGATTTTTGAATACGGCACCGGTTATTCTTCAATGTATTGGGCAAAACGCGCCGCAAGTGTGATTAGTATTGAAGATAAACCGGAATGGTTTGAAAAATTCAGCAAAGAATTCAGCGCGCCGAATTGGCAGATGCGGTACTGCGATGAAAAGCAGGGCTATGAAGACACGATTTTTGCCGACGGTGATAAATATGACGTGATTGTTATTGACGGCAAACGTCGCGCCGAGTGCGCCGCTTGTGCCGTTAAAGCGTTGGCCGCCGGCGGTATGATTATTTTGGACGACAGCGACCGGATCAACACCAGTCAGGAATATGTCGGTGCCGTCAGAAATTTGCGCGAAGCCAATTTGCTGCAGGTTGATTTTTACGGATTTTGCCCGATGAATAACTACACCAAAACCACCTCGATTTTCTTTTCGCGCGACTTTGATTTTGCATCATTGTATACCGTTCAGCCGATTAACGGACTTGGAAATATATGGTCAATGAGCCGCAGGCAGCGCAAAGAATTTTTCCGCGCTCAAAAATGGCCGTTGCCGGAAGATGCTACCGAAAATAACGAGTAATTAACCGATACGTTGAATGATTTTTTTCGCAATTTCTTCATAAGCCGCGGTGTGCGGGCTGTCCGGTTCCGCCGCCACAATCGGCGTTCCGTTGTCGGCATTGGCGCGGATTGACATTTCGAGCGGAATGGCGCCCAAAAAAGTTTCGCCCATTTTTTCAGCGGTTTGCTTCGCCCCTTCATGACCGAAAATATCGCTTTTTTCGCCGCAATGCGGACAGATGAAATAACTCATATTTTCAACAATTCCCAGGATCGGCGTGCCGATTTTTTTGAACATATTAACGCCTTTAACGGCGTCAATCAGCGCAATATCCTGAGGCGTGGAAACAATAACAATGCCGTCAAAAGCCACACGTTGCGACAGCGTAATCAGAATATCACCGGTACCCGGCGGCATATCCAGAACCATCACATCAACATTATCCCACGCGGTTTGTGTCAGCAGTTGTTCAATGGCACCGCAAGCTTTGGAACCGCGCCAAATCAAAGGCGTGTTGCGGTCAATCATCGAACCGACGGAGACCGATTGAATACCGTGATTTAAAAACGGCGTAAAATGCCGTCCGTCCGTTGAAGTAAACGGTTCGCCCTCATAGCCGAGCATGGTCGGAATTGACGGCCCGTATATATCGGCATCAACCAAAGCGGTTCTTTTACCGAGATTAGCCAAAGCCAGCGCCAAATTAACCGCGGTGGTCGATTTGCCGACACCGCCTTTACCCGAGGCCACCCCAATGATTTTTTTAACGCCGATGATATGCCACTTTTCAATTTGTTGCACCCCGATATTAACGTTTTTTTCTTCGGTAAAAATCAACGAAAGTTTGAGGTTCGGGGCAATTTCCTGCAAGGCATTTTTAATTTCAGTCGTTGCCGCTTCATTCGGTGCGGCATTTTGAATTTCGGCAATAATTCGCGTTTCCGTGATTTTCAGATTGACAACGGTTGCCGACGGATAAAACTGCTGTATAATTTCGCAAACAGTACTTTTTTCCATAACAAACTCCTATGTGGATATCAGATGATACTTTGTTGTATTTCTTTCATATCCGAGGTATCTTAAAGCAATAATTTTAAATTTAAAGGAAATATTATGGTAAAAGAAACAAATCCGTGGAATGACAACAGCACCGAAAACGATGTGTGGTTGTCCGATAAACAAAGAAAAGCCTTCTCTCGCCATTTTAAGGTTATCAACAATAATGGCGGCAAAGATTGGTTCGGGTATGTCAAATGGGGCTTGTTGCTGATTGTGGTGCTGTGGGGATGCAGCGGATTTTATCAGGTTCAGCCAAGCGAAGAAGGTGTGGTTTTGCGTTTCGGCAAATATGTTGAAACCACCACGGCCGGCTTGCATTATCATCTGCCGAGCCCGATTGAAGACGTGATTAAAGTGAACGTTACCCAAGAACGCAGTATCAACCTCGGAACCGGTGACAGCCGCGATTTTCGGAATAATTCTTTTACCGAAAGCCATATGCTGACCGGTGATGAAAATATCGTTGATATCAACTTGACCGTGGTTTGGAAAATTAAAGACGCCAAAGACTATTTGTTCAAGATGCGCAGCCCGGATGAAACGGTTAATGTGGCGGCCCAATCGGTGTTGCGTGAAATCGTCGGTCAATCCGAAATGCAGCCGATTATTACCGGCGACCGCGGTAAGGTTGAAGATGAAACCAAAGACGAATTGCAACGCGTTTTGGATGAATTTGAAGCCGGTATCGTGATTGTGCGTGTGAAATTGCAAAAAGCCGATCCGCCGAGAGAAGTGGTTGATGCGTTTAACGAAGTTCAACGTGCTAAAGCCGATATGGAGCGCTTTAAAAACGAAGCCGAGGCTTATCGTAACGAAGTTATCCCGAAGGCACACGGTCGCGCGGCGCAAATTTTGCAGGATGCCGAAGCATATCGCGCGGCAACCATCAATAAAGCCGAAGGTGAAGCCAAGAGATTTGCTTCGGTTTATGCCGCTTACAAAGACGGTAAAGATGTTACGGTCAGAAAAATGTACATCGATGCGATGGAAAAAGTTTTGAGCAAAGCTAACAAAGTCATTATTGATCCTTCGCAAAAAGGCAACTTGTTGCCGGTTTTGTCGCTCAAATCATCGGGTGGAAAGGAGTAGTTATGCGTAAGTCTGTTTTTGTTCAAAGTTTGGTTGTTATCTGCGGCGCTTTTTTGATTTTGCTGTTCAGTTCGGCATACCTTGTCTATCAGTTGGAACAGGCAATTGTTCTGCAATTCGGTGAGCCGATTCGCGTTATTACCGAGCCGGGACTGAAATTTAAGGTTCCGTTTGTTCAAAATGTTGTTTTTTACGACGCTCGTTTGCTTAATTTGGATCCGCCGGCACAGGAAGTGGTGCTGAACGATAAAAAGCGTCTGGACGTTGATAGCTTTACCCGTTATCGCATCGTTGATCCGTTAAAGTTTTATAAAACCGTGCGCACCGAAGATCAGGCACGCAGCAAATTGGCGGAAATCGTGAATTCTTCTTTGCGTAAGGTGTTGGGTCGCGTAACATTGACGGAACTGCTTTCGGGCAGACGTACACAAATTATGCATGATATCAGCCAAACCGTTAAAAAAGATGCGGAAGCTATTGGTGTCAGCGTCGCCGATGTGCGGATTCGCCGCGCCGATTTGCCGATGGAAGTGATGCAAGCCATTAACGACCGGATGAAAACCGAACGTCAGCGCGATGCCAAAGAATTTCGCGCCAAAGGTCAGCAACAGGCACAAAATATTCGTGCAACCGCCGATAAAGAAGCCACAATTATTGTGGCCGAAGCTGAGAAAAATGCGCAGATTGCTCGCGGTGAAGGCGATAAAGAAGCCGTCGAATTATGGAACCGCACCGTTGGTCAAGATGTCGATTTTTACGAATTTTATCGTTCGCTTGATGCGTACAGAAATTCGTTGTCGGATCAGGATACCTCTTTGGTGTTGTCGCCTGATTCCGATTTCTTCAAGTATTTTAACCAATCTATGAAGAACAGGTAAGTGAATGTCAAAATTTTATCTGCTGACATTATTGGGATTCGTATTCAGCCTGCCGGTGCAGGCTGAACAGCGTTCGTTGGAAGATGTGATTGAGGAAGTTAATCCCTCGGTGGTTAACATTGTTGCCGATACGGACGACGAAGATCAGTTTTTGGGTGCCGGCATTATTATCGGCGCGGACGGCTACATTGTAACCAATGCACACGTTACCGAAAATGCACGAAAAATTACGGTGTTAACCGCTGATGATGTGGAGTATGATGCCAAGTTTATCGGCGCTGACAATAAAACCGATATTGCTCTGCTGAAAGTGGAGCACCCGCTCGGTTTTGAACCGGCGCATTTCGCTGATTCGGAAACCGTCAGAGTCGGGAATACCGTGTTTGCCATCGGCAACCCGTTCGGACTCGGAAACAGCGTTTCCTTGGGAATTATTTCGGCCAAAGAACGCGATATCGAAAAAGGTCCGTATGATAATTTTCTGCAAACCGATGCCGCCATCAATCAGGGAAATTCCGGCGGTCCGTTGTTTAATTTGGACGGACAAATCGTCGGCTTGAATACGGCGATATTTTCCACCGACGGCAAAAATATGGGCGTCGGTTTTGCCACACCGTCAAATATTGTACAATGGGTGGCGGAACAGCTGAAGAAAAACGGCAAAATTATTCGCGGTTGGTTGGGTATCGGCGTGCAAAAATTGCGCACGGATGATCCCGAACAAAAAGATAAGTTGGTTGTCGCTTCCATGACGGAAGATTCGCCGGCGGCCAAAGCCGGTATGAAGGTCGGCGATGTTTTGGAGGCGGTCGGCGAGGCAACTTTGCGTAATCCGCGGGATTTCTCGCTGAGTATTGCTTCTACTGCACCGGATACCGTTTTGCCGGTAACGGTTTGGCGTGACGGTCAAGAGCTGGATTTTGAGGTGAATGTGGTTGAAATGCCGGATAAAAAAATAACAACGGACGAAGAACCGGAAATTGCCGAGCTTGATGTTGAAAACAGTACGCGACCGGCTGCAGATTTTCCGGAACTTGGCATGAAGATGTATTTTGACGACGTTAATTTCGAATTTACGGTTGTGGAAGTTGAGCCGGGCAGTGATGCCGCGGCGAAAGGCATTCGTGCCGGCGATAAATTTAAAACCGTCAACAGCCAAAAAGTGTTTGGTGTGGAAGATTTGAAAATCAAATTAAAAGAGGCCGCCCCTTTGGGAAAGGCAACGTTTTTATTTGTGAATGATTCAACGGTTGATACCATCACATTAAACTTAAGGTAGTCCGATGAGTCGTATAGATTTTTACCATTTACAAAAACAAACGCTGGATGAGGTGCTGCCGAAACTGTTGCAGAAAGCTTATGCTACCGGCAAAAAAATTTTGGTAAAGGTCGGCACCGAAGAACGGGTGGAATTTATCAATAATTGGCTTTGGTGCTTCAACGACGAAAGTTTTTTACCGCATGGCAGCAAAAAAGACGGATTCGCTAACCAGCAGCCGATATGGATTACCGCTGATGATGCCAATGCCAACAATGCCGAATTTTTATTTTTGGTGGACGGCGCCGTTGCCGAGGTTGGTTCGCTGCAAAACTACGAACGCGTTTTCAACATCTTTGACGGCAACGCCGAAGCGGCATTGCAACAAGCCAGAGAACAATGGAAAAAGTATAAAGAAGCCGCATTTGATGTGCATTATTGGCAGCAGAATAACGCCGGCACTTGGGAAAATAAAATGTAAAATCTTGCGAAATTATAAAATGAAATTATGATGCAAGTTAAAGGAGACGGAAATGAGTGAAAACAAAGATATTGAAATTGCACGCCAAACCATTGACCGTGAAATCGACGCCCTGCGCGTGATGGAAGATGAGTTGAACGAAAATCTTACCAAAGCGCTTGATGTGATGCAAAAAACCAAGGGACGCGTAGTGGTAACCGGTATGGGAAAATCCGGTCATATCGGTCGTAAAATTTCAGCAACATTGGCTTCGACCGGCACCACATCGTTTTTTCTGCACCCGAGTGAAGCCAGCCACGGCGATTTGGGAATGATTGCGCCGAACGATTCGGTGATTGCCATTTCCAACAGCGGTGAATCAAAAGAATTAGCGGACATTCTGGTTTATTGCCGCCGCTTTTCGATTCCGGTGATTGCCATCACCAAAAACCCGGAAAGTTCACTCGGTAAAAACAGCGATATTTTATTGCATTTGCCGGAAAATCGCGAAGCTTGCCCGCTGGGTTTGGCACCGATGTCTTCAACCACGGCAACGCTGGTGATGGGGGATATTTTGGCAGCCGCCTTGATGGTTCGCAAAGGTTTTACCGAAGAAGATTTCAAATTGCGTCATCCGGGCGGGAAACTCGGCTCTATTTTGCGCCATGTTTCGGATATTATGCATACCGGCGACGAAATGCCAATCATCAACGATACCGCCATTATGCAGGATGCTTTACTGACAATGTCGGCCAAAATGCTCGGTTGCGTGGGCATTGTGAACAGCAACGGCGAGTTAATCGGAATGATTACCGACGGCGATTTGCGTCGTTGGATGTCGCCGGATTTGATTACCGAAAAAGTGGTGAACGTTATGACGAAAAATCCGCGTACCATCGGTAAAGATATGCTGATTGCCGAAGCGGTAAACGTGATGAACAATACCGGTCGCGGTATTACGAATTTGTTTATTGTGGACAATAAAAAACCTGTGGGAATAGTTCATATTCATGACTGTTTGAGAGCCGGAGTAAGTTAATTGTTCGATTCGCGGAAAATAGATTCTTTTTTTGATGGCGATAAACCGTTCGAAAATATGCCGATGGACGGTAAGGCGCCGATGTCCAAAGGTTTGCGATTCGTCAAACTCGGTTTTCCGTGTTTGGCCGCGTTGTTGCTCGGTTTGATGGTGGTGGTGCCGAGTGTTAAAAAAAGTGTCGATTTGCAAGACAGAACCACATTTCCGCGGAAAGAAGAACTGGAAAAGTTGCACATGGAAGACACGGTTTTTCATTTTACGGACGGGAACAACCGCGTCAGTGAAGTAATTGCCGAAAATATTGATGAAACCGAACCCGGCTCGAATAAGGTTAAAATCATGCATCCGAAGGGATACATCACCACCGCCAACGGCAAAGTCAACATTGTTTCCGAATCCGGTTTCTTCAATCAGAAAGAAAATATTTTGGATTTGCTGAACGATGTGCAGGTAACGGCAAATCAAAACACGCTGATTACCACACCGAGCGCCACCTATGAATTTAATCGGGATTACGGCTACGGCAACGAAGCCGTCCGCGCAACCGGTGATTGGGGAACATTGGACGCCGAAGCTTTTACCTATGACAAAAATCAGGAACTGCTGACGCTGATCGGGCAAAACAAACTCACGTCGGCAAACGGTACTTTGACGGCCGAGCAAAAAACCGAAATTTATCGTAACGAAAACAAGATTTATGCTTATGGCAAAGCAACGGTTTTGCACGACAAAACCACACTCACGGCAGATAAAATCATCGGTTTTTTTACAGCTGACTACAAACATGAATTGCGACGGGTTGAGGCTTACGGCAATGTTGTGATTAAAACCGACGGCAAAACGGCGCGCGGACAAAGAGGTTTTTATGAAGCTCAAAGCGGCAAAGTCGAGCTGTTCGGTACGGCAGAAACCGGCGGTAAAGGCGGCACGGTTGAAGTACGCGAGAAAGACAACGTGTTGAATGCCGGTAAAATCGAGGCGTATTTATCAAACGGTGCCGTGCGAGAGTTGCAAAGAGTCAATGTCTACGGCAATGTGCGCATCAAAACCTCGAAAGGAACAGCCAGAGGTGACCGAGGCGTTTATAATCCGCAAAAGAATATTGTGGAATTATTTGATAATGTTATAATCGAGCAGGACGGCAACTTTATCAAAGGGACGCACGCCGAAACCGATTTAAATACGTCGGTGAGCCGAATTCGTTCGAATAAGACTTCGGGCGGGCGCATCAGCGGCACATTTTATAAGAAAAAAGGAAAATAATATGTCGGCAAAGAAAAGTGATGACACCAATGTTTTGGAAATTTTCAACATCGGTAAAAAATATAAAAAACGCACGGTGCTTAAAAATGTGTCTTTACATGTGAAAAAAGGTGAAGCAGTCGGTTTATTGGGCCCGAACGGTGCTGGTAAAACCACATGTTTTTATTGCGTAACCGGTCTGATTACGCCGGATTACGGCGACGTGTTTATCAACGGGCAGGACATCACCAATTTGCCGATGTATCGTCGTGCCAAAATGGGTATCGGTTATTTGCCGCAAGAAGCTTCGATTTTCCGCACGCTGAGTGTTGAAGACAACATCAAGGCCGTTTTGCAGGTGGTGACCGATGACGAGAGCGAGCGTGAAAACACATTGGAACAGCTGCTCAACGAATTTGCGATTGCTCACTTGCGCAAATCACCGGCGTTGGCGCTGTCCGGCGGTGAGCGCCGCCGTTTGGAAATTGCCCGTGCCCTTGCCGGCAAACCGGATTTTATTTTGTTGGATGAGCCGCTGGCCGGTATTGACCCGATTGCCGTCAATGAGATTCGCACCTTGGTATCGCAGTTGAAAAATCGCGGTTTGGGCGTGTTGATTACCGATCACAATGTTCGCGAAACCTTGGATATTATCGACAGGGCATATATATTGCATTCGGGAACGGTGTTAATGGAAGGAACACCGGAAGAAATTGTTGCCAATGAAGACGTGCGCAAAGTATATTTGGGCGATAATTTCTCATTATAATGTTTACTTTTACTTAAAAGCTGTTATACTATAAAACAAATCTAAAATGGGCGATTGTGCCGTAATACTTTAACAAAGAGGTAAATTATGAATATTACATTATCAGGAAAACAGGTAGATATTAGCGACAGACTGCGTAAGCGTGTTGAGGAAAGTTTGGATGCCGCCGTCAGCAAATATTTCAATGCACCGATTGGTAGCAGCGTTTATTTTTCAATGGACGGTGAAGATTTCAGAGCCGAAGTAACGGTTCATCCGGCCAAAAATATCGTCCTGAAAGGTACCGGTACGGGGGCTGATCCTTACACGGCTTTTGATAATGCTAATGCCCATATTGCAACACGTTTGCGTCGTCAAAAGAATAAGTTGAATGACCATAAAGGTAAAACGGGTATTGTTGAAATGGCTCATGAAGCTGTTTTCCCGTTGACGGAAACCGAAGATGAAATGAGCATTGATGAATCGGCACCGTTAACAATTGCCGAAACCGACGCCAACATCAAAGTTTGCACCGTAAGCGAAGCCGTTATGTTTATGGATTTGGCCGATGAGTGCGCGTTGATGTTCCGTAACAGTTCAAATAATCGTATCAGCATGGTATATCGCCGGAAAGACGGCAACATCGGTTGGGTTGAACCGGCGGAATAATTTTCAACAAAGGTGAAAAACATGGAAATTTCTGATATTTTATCGGAGAATATGGTGTTGATGGATGTTGCCGCAGAGAGTAAGCGCTCGCTGTTGGAAAAGTTGTCGGCGTTCGCGGCTGAAAAAGAACGATTGGATAAAAATTCTATCTTTGAAGCCATTTGGGAACGCGAAAATCTCGGTTCAACCGGTTACGGCAACGGCGTCGCTTTTCCGCACGCGCGCATCAACGGTTTGGACAAGGTCGTTACCATGGTTGCCCGCTTGGATAAAGCGGTGGATTTTGATGCGATGGACGGTCAACCGGTCGATATTATTGCAATGTTGATTTCTCCTGAAAACAGCGGTGAGGATCACTTGCGCATCTTGGCGGCATTGTCACGCGTGCTGAAAAATGAAGGTGCTTGCTCTCAAATTCGTCAGGCCCGAGGCAAACACGATGTTTATCTAGCTCTTCAGAAATAACAAATAGAATGAAGTATAAAGGCCGGATAAATTATCCGGTCTTTTTTTGAAAGGAACTAAAAATGTTGGAATTGGCAGAAAAACTTACCGGTGAACGTATTTATTTACAGCGGCACCCGAAAACAATCGCTCATGCCGAAAAAATAATGGCGCTGGTTAAAGCCAGCCTGCCGGAAATCAGTCCGTGGCTCGGGTGGGCAACCGATAAATATGCGGTGGAAGATATGTATGAATATTTGGTTTTTGCGGATTCTCTGTGGCAGCGCGGTGAGGGGTATATTTACGGAATTTATTTACAGGACAATACCTTAATCGGCAACATCAGCATTCAGAATGTTGATTATAAAAACCGCAAAGCGGAAATCGGCTATTGGATGGCCACCCAGTATGCCGGCAACGGTTATATGCAGGAGGCAGTTAAAACTTTGGAAAAAGTGGTTTTTGCCGCCGGCATGCATCGTCTGACGATCAGGGCCGATGTTTTGAACGGTAAATCGTGCAATGTGGCGCTGAAATGCGGCTATCAGTTTGAAGGAACTTTGCACGGTCAGCTGTATGCGGCCGCCGAAGATCGCTATCGGGATATGAACATTTTTGCCAAAGTCGCGGGAAAATAGAAAACCGGTAACAACACGATGTTTAATTAGACTGCTTCACCTGGAAGTATTGGGCATAAAGCCCAATGATCTTACCGCCTGTCGCCACAAGCGCGGTTGCGCTTACGGCTCGGCGATGCGATTCCGAATTGGTTCAAGTCCAATGATGAATCAACCAAAAAAATAACCCCCTAAAAGGGGGCACTTTTTTGGCTGCTTCACCTGGACTCGAACCAAGATTGACGGAGTCAGAATCCGCTGTCCTACCATTAGACGATGAAGCAATTCTGATATTTCAAAAACAAGCAATTCTATAGGATAAAAAACCATAAATGTCAAATATTTTTTATAAATTACTTCACTTTTGTTGTTTCTGTGATACATTAATTACAGGAGATAAAAATGGCACAGAAATCACTTTTCAAAAATTTGACGGGACTGTTTGCAAAAAAAGAAAATAAAGGAAGCAATATATCGGCTTCTCAGGCAATTTCCCTGCAACAGGAATATCAATCCAGTTTTTGTGATGCAGAGCAAAAATGCAATGCGCCGTACTTAAGCTTTGCCGAACAACTGTACAGCGAGCGCCCGGAAATTGCGTCGGCCGCCGTCTTTTACCTCAAACGCATCGCCTTAAATCAGCCGCAGTATCGTGCCGATATTACCAATCTTTTGCGCGAATATGCCCGCAAAGGAAAGCTGGGTAAAGCTGAAAAAGCAGCCCTATTAAAAGAAATCGAAGCCTTGGAAGCTGTGGCCTGAAATTGCCCGCCAAATCGATTCGGGTTTCAGAATCGATTCAGGTTAAAAAAATAGGATTTCCACCGGTAATTATAAGAAGTATATAGTGTTGAATTCGCCATAAAACAAAGCATATTCAATAGGTTATCGGTAATGATATGATTTTGCGAATAGGAAATATCCGCCTGCAAAAAATCGGCTGTTAACAAATTTATCCACTTGTGCATAAAAAAATATATTTTTTTTTATAGCGTAAAAATAACGCTTTAAAGCCAAAATTCCCTTTTGAGAAGAAAATCTTAACAAAATAAAACTTGAGCCGCAAAATTATTTTTTGCACAATCATTTTCAGAATAATTTGAGCCCTATGGCTTGAGCAAAAAATTCCAACCATATACAATATTTTGTTATTTAATTTTTTATTAAACTATATATAGTATGTTTGATGCAAATTAAATACAATAGAGGAGACTTTAAAAATGGCCGATGCGCAAGAGGTAAATACGCAGAAAATTAAAACCAAAATTAAACACGTTACCAAACGTGACGGAACCTTGGCAGATTTTGATGCCAGTAAAATTTATAACGCCGTGCTGAAGGCCGGCACTTCAACCGGAGAGTTCGGCGAAGCGGATGCTTGGCTTTTGACCGCGCAGATTATGAAGGTTGTAAATTATAAATTTGCCGAGAGTGTGCCGGATATTGAACAAATTCAAGATATTGTCGAACAGGCATTGATTTCCTCTAACTATACTGCAACGGCAAAGGCCTACATTTTGTATCGTGACCAACGTCAGCGTTCGCGTGCCGATCATAAGGTTATGGTTGATGTTGAAAGCTCTATTAACGAATATCTGGAAAAATTGGACTGGCGTGTGAATGCCAATGCCAACCAAGGTTATTCCAACGGCGGTTTGATTTTGAATGTTTCCGGTAAGGTAACGGCCAACTATTGGTTAAGCCATGTGTATCCGGCAGAAGTCGGCGAAGCTCACCGCAACGGCGATATCCACATTCATGATTTGGATATGTTGGCGGCTTATTGTGCCGGTTGGTCTTTGAAAAACTTGCTGAAAGAAGGTTTCAACGGTGTACGCGGCAAAGCTGAAGCCAACCCGCCGAAGCACTTGTCGGCGGCAACCGGTCAGATGGTGAACTTTATGGGCACCTTGCAAAACGAATGGGCCGGTGCGCAGGCTTTTTCATCGGTAGATACCTATTTGGCACCATATGTTAAAAAAGATAACCTTTCCTATGAAGAAGTTAAACAATGCATGCAGGAACTGATTTATAACCTGAACGTTCCTTCTCGTTGGGGTTCACAAACACCGTTTACCAACTTTACGTTTGACTGGGTTTGTCCGGAAGATTTGCGCGATCAGCATCCGTATATCGGCGGTCATATTGCCGGTCATGATGAGAGCTTTATGCCGATTATCGAAGGTCAGGAAGAAATGCCGTTCACTTACGGTGATTGCCAAAAAGAAATGGATATGATCAACCGCGCTTACATTGAAGTAATGATGGAAGGCGACGTGATGGACAGACCGTTTACGTTCCCGATTCCGACTTATAACATGACGCCTGATTTCCCGTGGGAAGATGAAAAATCACAGCTGTTGTTTGAAATGACCGCCAAATACGGTATGCCGTATTTCCAAAACTTCATCAATTCGGTTTTGAAACCGGGACAGATTCGTTCAATGTGCTGCCGCTTGCAGCTTGACTTGCGCGAACTTTTGGCCAAAGGTAACGGCTTATTCGGTTCGGCGGAACAAACCGGTTCCATCGGCGTTGTCACTTTCAACTGCGCCCGCTTGGGTTATGTATACAAAGGCAACGAAGCCGGTCTATTCGGTCGTGTTGACGAGCTTTTGAACATTGCCCGTACCTCTTTGGAAATTAAGCGTAAAACCATTCAGCGTTTGATTGATAATGGTTTGTATCCTTATACCAAGCGTTATCTCGGCACTTTGCGCAACCACTTCTCAACCATCGGTGTGAACGGTATCAATGAAATGATTTTGAACTTCACCAACGGTGAGCACGAAGTTGCTGATGAGTGGGGCAAGGCATTCGCCGAAAAATTCTTGGATTATATCCGCTCTAAATTGATTAAAATTCAAGAAGAAACAGGTCATATGTACAATTTGGAAGCAACTCCTGCCGAGAGTGCAACCTATCGTTTTGCACGCGAAGACAAGAAGCGCTATCCGGGAATTATTCAGGCCGGCACCAAAGAAGATCCGTACTATACGAACTCTTCGCAATTGCCGGTGGGCTATACGGATGATCCGTTCGAGGCTTTGGAACTGCAATCTACTTTGCAATCCAAATACACCGGCGGTACCGTTTTGCACCTTTATATGAGCCAGCGCATTTCTTCCGCGAAAGTTTGCGGCGAGCTCATCAAAAAGGTGCTGACGAATTACCGTTTGCCATACATTACCATTACACCGACATTCTCTATTTGTCCAAAGCACGGTTATCTGGCCGGAGAACATAAGTTCTGCCCGCTCTGCGACGAGGAAAAGAAAGCCGCAAAAATGAGAAAATTAAAAGCAAGTAATGTTGCTTAAAACAGAACAATAAAGATAAACTGATATTTTGGGAGAATTTAAATGAACAATACAATCAACTTTGAAGATGTTAAGTTAACCGATGCCGAAAGACAGCCTTGCGAAGTTTGGACACGCGTGATGGGATATCACCGTCCGGTTTCCGAATTCAACAGAGGTAAAAAATCGGAATACTACTCTCGCAAATGCTTCGAAGAAGATAAAGCCGTTATGCACTTGAGTTTGGAAGGTTCTTGCGGTTGTAATTGCGAATTGGCTGCCGCTGAATAATATTGCGGAAGATCAGATAAAGGGAAAGACGGATATTTCTGCTTTCCCTTTTTTTAGCCCCGTTTTGAAAGAAAACCCATGGATAAAGAAAAAGATTTAATACGTATCGGCGGCATTGAAAAATTCAGTATTGTCGATTGGCCGAATAAAATTGCCGCGGTGGCGTTTTTGCAGGGCTGTCCTTGGCGATGTCCGTTTTGTTATAATCAATCTTTGCAGAATCCGAACGGTCAAACCGATGCCGATTGGAGTAGTTTTTTGCAGCTTTTGGAACAACGCAAGGGAATTCTTGATGCGGTGGTGTTCAGCGGCGGCGAACCGCTGATGCAAAGCAATTTGCCGCAAGCGATGGATATTGTCAAAGCGATGGGGTATGAAATCGGGTTGCACAGCGGCGGCTATAATCCGGCGGCTTTGCGCGCGGTTATTGATAAACTGTCTTGGGTTGGTTTTGATATTAAAGCGCCGCTTGAGGACAAACGTTATCAGGAAGCGACTGGCGGGGTGGCAACGACGGAAAAGGTAAAAGAAAGCTTGCAAATTTTAATTGACAGCAAAGTCCCTTTTGAGTGCCGTACCACCTGTGATCCGCGGATTTTGAAGATTGAGGATATTTACCGCATTGCCGATGAATTGTCGGCGCTCGGTGTGACGGAATATTATATTCAAAAATATCGTCCGATTCCCGAAGATACAACGACAACCGATTACGCCTGCGAGCAATTTATGCACGATGAGAAATTGCTGGCATACTTAAGGCAAAAATTCAAAATATTTGCTACCAGACATTAGTAAAACAGATAAGGCGCCCTCTCTTAAGTGAGAAAGCGCCTTACGAATTTGAATTTGGTTAATGATAGATTCTCTTCGTTGTATCGCTGATGCTGTAGAAATACGCGCTCAAAGATAACGCCGGGACTGACAGTAAATAGATGACCATCAAGAACAACGATATCAAAAGCATGTCATCACTGATTGCGTCAGCATTCACGTAAGGACCGATGAAGGCAATCGCGTGAGAACAAACGAAGGAACATGCAGCCGCAACGGCGCCTGCACAGAGAGCCCACAAAACTTCTTTGGTCTTGCATCTGAGGAAGATAAAACTGATGATAACGAAAAGTACAATTCCAGCAGGTAAGTAAAGCGAGAATAACGTTAACACAAAATCTCCGAAAGAAGGAAGACCGATAGTCAGGTACTCCACGCTCGCTATAATCACTGTGATTACGGCAAGCAGCACAATTACTAGACGTTTCATAATGATACATTTTAGTTAAACGTAGTATATATATTTTTTGTCCATAATGCAAGCTAAAGTTACCGCAAAATTGAAAAAAGTTGCAAAGTCGGCAAATCGGTGCTAAAATAAGACTGTTAATTCTACCGATTGTTATAGATATTATGAAATGTCTAAACTTTGTCAGCAGTGTTTGATGAGGACAATGTTGTGTAGGTTAACGCTAAAATTTTATTTATTCACGTTTTAATCCTTAAGAAGTATGAAGAAGTTTATTTTAGGAGTTCTTACGCTCATTGTGCCGTTCATATTGGTGTGGACCGGTTATACGTTAAACGACAGCGCAAGTTGCATTGCTGTCGGCCTGCTTTTAGGCGCTACAATGCGCATTTGCCTGGATAAGAAAAACGATTCGGAAGATGCTTTTTGGCTGAGCCTTTGCCTGAATGCATTGATAACGGCCGGCTTCTTGGGAGTATATTGCCTCGCTAGTTCTATTGACGGCCAACATAACTCGATGAACACCGCTAAGTTATTCTTATCCGGAGCATACCTTTTCCTGATTGCAACGGCTATTTGCGTCATGCGTCTGATTTATGATTATACCTTGACGACATTCAAAAAATGGCAAACGGTAGCAGTTCTGGTATGCGCGTCGGCTTTAGTGGTTCTTTGCGTTAAGCTCGCCGGTGAGACGATTTTCGGTTGGAATATTCCCAAAGTTCTGAGTGTAGCACTGAGCGGTGTCTTGATTATATCCGGTGTTTTATCGCTGATGTCAACGTGCGTCCGCAAGGAAAAACAGCCGGAAACGAACCTGTAACTGACAAGTAGATTGACAACAAAAATCCCGCTTTTCCTTAATCGGAGAGGCGGGATTGCTTTTATCTTTTAACTTTTCGAAAACGGCGTGAAAGCGGCTTGGCAATTATGGTATTTTTCCCGTTCATAACTTTGATTTTATGCTTGGTAATTTAATGCCTTTAAGGTATATTTTTACTATTGTAATGACTGATTTTTTATGAGGAAAAAATGACTGATTTAACAGAAGAAGATTTCATCAAGGGTGAAGAAGCCTATAACGCCGATTCGATTAAGGTTTTGCGCGGCCTTGACGCTGTTCGCAAACGTCCGGGAATGTATATCGGCGACACCGATGACGGCTCCGGTCTGCATCATATGATTTATGAGGTTTTGGATAACGCCATTGATGAAGCTTTGGCCGGCTATTGCGATAAAACCGTGGTCATTTTAAATCCGGACGGTTCGGCAACAATTCGCGATAACGGACGCGGTATGCCGGTTGATACCCATAAGGAAGAAGGCATCTCCGCTGCCGAGGTGATTATGACCGAGTTGCACTCCGGCGGTAAATTTGACAATAATTCTTACAAAGTTTCCGGCGGTTTGCACGGCGTCGGTGTTTCCGTGGTGAACGCCCTTTCAACATGGCTGAAATTAAAAATTTGGCGTAACGATAAAGAATATGTTGCTTCTTTTGCCGACGGTAACGTGGTGGAACACGTTCATGTGGTGGCCGATGCGCCGAATCGTCACGGTACCGAAGTAACATTTTTGCCGTCGCCGAAAACGTTTACCATGACCGAATTTAATTTTGAAACGCTGGAAAGAGCCATCAGAGAAAAGGCTTTCTTGAACTCCGGTGTTTATCTCAAATTAATTGATCGCCGCGGTGCAGAACCGAAAGAAGTTGATTTTCATTATGAGGGCGGTTTAAGCGCATTTGTAACTCATATCAATAAATCAAAAGCGCCTTTGCATGAAAGCATTATCGCTTTTGGCGGTGAAAAAGATGATATTCAGGTTGATCTTGCTATGCAATGGACCAATGCATATAATGAAAGCATGCTTTGTTTCACCAATAACATTCCGCAAAAGGACGGCGGAACGCACTTGGCTGGTTTCCGTGGCGCATTAACCCGCACCATTAACAATTATATCCAAGAAAACAATCTCTTGAAAAAAGATAAAAATATCATCACCGGTGAAGA
>JAGCYN010000116.1 GCA_017960745.1 Alphaproteobacteria bacterium
CGGTTGCTGCCGCACACATTTTTGCCGCCACAGCTGCCGCAGAACCGCCGGAAGAACCACCGGCAACAAGTTTTATCTCTTTACTCCACGGATTGATAACCGGACCGAAATAACTGGTTTCGTTACTGCCGCCCATTGCAAATTCATCCAAGTTCAGCTTACCCAAAAATACGGCACCGTCATCAAGCAAATTTTGCGTTACCGTTGATTCATATTGCGGCACGAAATTATCCAAAATATGTGAAGCGGCCGTAGTGCGAATGTTCTTGGTGCAGAACAAATCTTTAATGCCGAGCGGCACCCCTTCCAATTTGCGCGCCGTTCCGGCAGCATACCGGTCATCGGCTTCCGCCGCTTGTTGCAGAGCCTGTTCGCCGCATTCGGTAATATACGCGTTATAGCGTTTGCCTGCTTTCATGTTGTTCAAATAGGCCAAGGTCAATTCAACGGCCGAAAAATCCTTTTTCTTCAAACCGTCGAGAATTTCATGTACTGTTAAACGTGTAATATCCGTCATTTTGCCTACTCCACCACTTTCGGTACCGAAAAATAATCATATTCCGCCGCCGGTGCATTGGCCAATATTGCATCTTTTTGCTGTCCGGCCGTTACTTCGTCTTGACGTTGTCGCAAAGGAATTTCATTAACCGCCACCAATTCTTCAACCGCGTCGGTATTCACTTCGTTCAATTCTTCAATCCAATTCAGAATTTTGTTAAATTCTTCCTTTGTTGCCTCAACCTTATCGTCATCGACCTTTAAGCGCGACAAAAAGGCAATTCTTCTTACAGTTTCATCATCAACAGCCATTTTATCAACCTTCTTTTTCTTACATCTTAATCATAAACGGTGCTAATACAGTATCATATTGCAATCGTTTGAAAAGTTTTAAATGACGGATATCAACAACACCGCCCTTTTGCATCACCAATTTATCGGCAGTGATATTGCCGTTCAGCAAAAAGTCCTGAATTTTTTCCGCAAACGTTTTTTCCAGCGGATAAGAAACTAAGCTGATGGCATCTGTCGGTTGCAAACCGGCCAACTCTTTGGCCTTCATCAACGCATCGCCGTAACCGCCCAAGCCGTCAACCAAACCCAAATCAACAGCCTGACGTCCGATCCAAACCCGACCGCGGGCAATCTTATTTATATCCTGACGAAGCTTGCGGTTTTCCGCCACTTTAGCCGTAAAATCACGATACACATCATCCAATGATGCATTGAAAATTTTTCTTTCAGCAGCGGAAAACGGCTTATTGACGCTCAAAATATCGGCATTATCACCGACTTTGACCGTTTCCCACGAAACGCCCAATTTATGCCATAATTCCTGCAACGATACTTTGCCGCCCAACACACCGATGGAACCGGTAATGGTGGTCGGTTCGGCCAAAATATAATCGCCGGCCAAAGAAATAAAATAACCGCCGGAAGCCGCATAGCCCGACTGCGAAATCACAATCGGAATTTTTTTATCGGTTTTCAATTTTTTTAAGGCGAAATAAATTTCATCGGCCGCATGATAACTGCCGCCCGGACTGTCGATACGCACGACCACGGCCTTCAAATTATCAATCTCGGCAATGGCGGCAATGTCCGCACCAACACTTTCGCTGCCCACCACATATTCGCCGTCGATATCTTCGGAAGTTTTGCCGGAATCGATAATCCCGTTCAAATTCAACCATGCCACCACCGGCACATCGCCTTCATTCGGGTGCAACAAAGCGGCATAATCCGTAATGTCGGCAAAGTTTTCGATACCGTCTTCTTTAATCCGCTGTTCTGCTTCCGGTAAATACAGCAACTCGTCTATCATGCCGAGTTCTTTCCCTTCTTCGGCCGTAATCGGCGCCCGATTGCGAATGGCGGCCGGTTTTTCCTTAAGCGGTCGATTATTTTGAATATCGTGTTCCAATTCCTGCCACAGCGCCGAACCGAGTTTTTGCAACTCTTCTCTGTATTCGGCCGACATTTTATCATCGGTTAAAGACATCATGGCGGTCTTGTATTCGTAGCGGCTGTAAAATTCCGGCTGCACCCCGATTTTGGCCAACACATCTTTCACAAATGGCACTTCCATACCGATACCGGTCAAGCCGATGGAGGTATGCGGCTGCATATATATTTTTTCAAAAAAAGTGGCCAGATAATATTCGCGATTACCCTGTCCCAAAGGACCGAAACCTTGAGAAAAAACATAGGTTTTCTTGCCGCTCTGTCTGAAATGCGAAACCGCACGGGCAATATCCTGAATTTGGGCAAATTCCAAATCGGTGGTGCTCAATTTGGCCACCAAAGCTTGAACACGGTCATCGGCCGCCGCAATTTCAATTGCCTGCACCAATTTTTGCAAGCTGACGGTTTCTTTTTGCAACAGCTCGTCCAAAATACTTTGATTGTTATTTTCGGAATAGTTGGTATTAAAATCAATCACCAAAGCCGTTTTTTCGGACACTTCTTCAGCGGTCGAATTTTTCCATCCGAACCAAGCGAAAACCGCCCACGATAATAAGACAATCGCGCCCAGAAATGTACAGATTGATTTCAAAATACGGCCGATTTTTTTAAGCATAAGCATCCCCTATTCTTTTTCGGTTTCACCATTTGTCGCTAAAATATGACGGACATAAGGATATTTTTCGACGGTTTCGCGATTAAGTTCGGCACATTTGCTTTCAATGGCATCTTCCAGTTCTTTCATAAATTCCGCTTTGGTTTTGCCTTTGGCACTGATGGCCGGCAAAAATTCAAAAACAGCCGTTCCCGGATACCGTAAAAACGAATTTTTAGCCCAGAAAAAGCCGGTATTAACCGCCACCGGCACCACCGGTAAATCCAAATTTTCCGCTAAAAACATAATGCCGGATTTATACCCTTTGGTGGTTCCCGGCCGACAACGCGTTCCTTCCGGAAAAATAACGACCGGACGCCCGTTATCGGTCTTTTTACGCACTTCTTCCAGCATATTTTTCATGGCTGCGGCACCACCCTTGCGATTAACCGGTATCATACCGTAAAAATATTGCGTCCAGCCGAAAAACGGCATAAAAATCAGCTCTTTTTTCAAGATATAAGTGGTGGTCGGCACAAATTGCGTAAATGAATAAATTTCCAACGCCGACTCATGCTTGCAGGCATATAAAACGTTTTTATTTTGAATATTCTCCGCACCGCGGACCTCAAACTTAATGCCGCCGAACAAATGCACCCAATACAGGGCAATCGGCATAACAATTTTATCCCAAAAGAAAATCGTTGCCTTTTGCGGCAACAAAGCAACACCCAACTGAATAACACATCCCAACGCCAGAGTCCCGAAAAAACCGACATTGGTCAGAAATGATCGGATATATATCATAACCATGCTCCTTTACATAAATTTCTGAGAG
>JAGCYN010000117.1 GCA_017960745.1 Alphaproteobacteria bacterium
AAACTCGCGGAAATCGAAAAATTCGAATGCAATATTTATTGTTGTCATTCCACCGGTTGTAAATCTTCCGGCAGTGATGACATCATTGCTCTTATTCAAAAAATAATTGAAGAGAACGGTTTAACGGAAAAAATTCGTATTGTGGCCACCGGTTGTATGGGACTTTGCGCACAGGGGCCGCTGATCAGAGTGGAAATTAAAGGCAAAAAAGACATTCTGTTCAAACGCGTTACTTTGGATGCAACGCGCGCAATCATGGAAAAATACGTCATTCCGGGCTTGACGGCCGCAGGTAATATGACGGTTGCCGAAGATTTGCAGCTATATGTTTTGTCTTTGGATTTGCCGTTCTTCACCAAACAGGAAAAAGTTGTTTTGAAAAATGCCGGTCATATTGATCCGGAAGATATTGAAGAATATATAGCCAGAGGCGGTTATCTTGCTTTGGAAAAAGCTTTGAAAACCATGACGCCGCAACAGGTTGTTGAAGAAATCAAAAAATCAGGTCTGCGCGGACGCGGCGGCGGCGGTTTCTCGACCGGTATGAAATGGGAATTGGCTGCCAAAGTGCCGACTGTTGATGAAAAATTCATTATTTGTAACGGCGATGAGGGCGATCCGGGCGCATATATGGATCGTTCCATTCTGGAAGGTGATCCGCACGCCGTTATCGAAGGTATGATGATTGCTGCTTATGCTATTGGCGCCACGTCAGGTTGGTTCTATGTTCGTGCCGAGTATCCTTTGGCGGTTGAAAGACTGCAAAAGGCCATTCAGGCTTGTAAGAAGAAATTGTTGCTCGGTAATAACATTATGGGCACGGGGTTTTCGTTTAATGTTGATATCCGTTTGGGTGCCGGTGCGTTTGTATGCGGTGAAGAAACTGCTCTTATTCACTCCATTGAAGGAGCCAGAGGTACACCGCGTCCGCGTCCGCCGTATCCGACCAACAAAGGTCTGTGGGGTAAGCCTTCATGCGTGAACAATGTTGAAACATTGGCAAATGTTTCGAAGATTTTGCTTAAAGGTGCTGACTGGTTTGCTTCTTTCGGTACCGAAACCTCTAAGGGTACCAAAGTGTTTGCTTTGACCGGTCAAGTTGAACATTCCGGCCTGATTGAAGTGCCGATGGGAACCACAATTAACGAAATCGTCAATGAAATCGGCGGCGGCGTTCCGGAAGGCAAAAAACTGAAAGCCGTTCAATCCGGCGGTCCGTCGGGCGGACTTATTCCGTTACAGCATATGAATATGCCGGTTTGCTACGAAGAATTGAAGAAAATCGGCTCGATTATGGGCTCTGGTGGTTTAATTGTGATTGATGATTCATCGGATATGGTATCGTTGGCCAAATTCTATTTGGACTTTACCGTTGATGAATCTTGCGGTAAATGCGCTCCTTGTCGTATCGGCGGTAAACAGATGCTGTTGTTGCTTGATAAAATCAACCGCGGTCGCGGCAAGAAGAAAGATTTGGAACTCTTAAAGAAGATTGCGTTTGCCATGCAGAAGGCTTCGCTGTGCGGTTTGGGTCAAACCGCGCCGAATCCGGTTTTATCAACGCTTCGTTTCTATGAAGAAGAATATACAAACAAATTGCTTGACGGTAAAGATAAGGAGTAATCGTAATGGTTAAATTGAAAATTGATAATATTGATGTCGAAGTCGAAGCCGGCACAAGCATTTTAGACGCGGCCAGAAAGGTATCGATTAACATTCCGACGCTGTGTAAACATCCGGATGTTGATCCGAGTGCCGGTTGCGGTTTATGTATCGTTAAGGTCGGCGGCAGAATTATGCGTTCCTGCTGCACACCGGTTGCCGAAGGTATGGAAGTTGTGACTTCCGATGCCGAACTCAAAGAAATCAGAAAGACGGTTTTGAAGCTTATCTTAAGCAATCACCCGAATGATTGTTTGAATTGCTCCAGAAGCGGTCAGTGCGAATTACAGGAAATGACTGCCGAAATGGGTATTGACCAGAACGAAATTCTGAAATTGGTGTCGCAAGAACCGAAAGATGACACAACCGGCGCCATTGTTTGCGATCCGGCAAAATGTATCGTTTGCGGTCGTTGTGTTAATATTTGTCAGAATGTTCAAAACGTTTGTGCCTTAAGTTATCTTCGTCGCGGTTTTGTTACCAAAGTAACCGGCGCCAATGACACTAAACTCGGCAACTCTCCGTGCATTCGCTGCGGTCAGTGTGCGGCGCATTGTCCGACCGGTGCCATTACCGATTTTGATTGCACGAAAAAAGTTTCGGATATGTTGGCTGACAAAGAAAACATTACGGTTGTTCAAATTGCACCGGCCGTTCGTGTGGCTTTGGGCGAAGAATTCGGCTATGATTTCGGAACCAACTTAACCGGAAAAATTTATGCCGCATTGCGTCGTTTGGGCTTTACGAAAGTCTTTGATACCAATTTCGGTGCCGATTTGACAATTATCGAAGAAGCCAGTGAATTTGTAAAACGTTTCACTGAAAACGACACAATGCCGATGTTTACTTCTTGTTGCCCGGCTTGGGTTGATTATATCGAGAAGGTTCATCCTGAAGATTTGGGACATTTGTCATCTTGCAAGTCGCCGCACCAGATGGTTGGCGCAATTGTGAAGACCTATTGGGCCGAGAAGATGGGAATTGATGCCTCTAAAATTAAGGTTGTTTCGGTGATGCCGTGTACCGCTAAAAAGTGGGAAATCGGCCGCGATGAAACCATGAGCTCTTCCGGTTATCAGGATGTTGATGCCGTTATCACCACGCGTGAATTGGCGAAAATGATTAAAGCTGCCGGTATCAACTTCAAACAATTAAAAGAAGAAGAGGCTGATAATCCGTTGGGTGAGTATTCCGGTGCCGCCACCATTTTCGGTGTGACCGGCGGTGTGATGACTGCAGCTTTGAGAACGGCTTATTTCTACATTACCGGTGAAGAACTGGGACAGCTGAACTTCAAGGATATTGAAGGTCTTGATGCGGTTAAGGTTGCCGAAATTGATATTAAAGGCACCAAAGTTCGCATTGCGGTTGTCAACGGTATCGGTCATGTTGAGCCGGTGATTGAAGCCATCAACAAAGCCAAAGCCGAGGGCACGGAATTGCCGTATCACTTTATTGAAGTGATGGCTTGTCCGGGCGGTTGTATTGCCGGCGGCGGTCAGCCGCGCGTCATGGGCGCAACTTTTGATAAGCCTTGGGGTATTAACAACGAAATTCGTAAGCTTCGTTCTAGAGGTCTGAATACCGAAGACGAAGAGGCGAAGAACCGTTTGTCGCACAAGAATGAGTCAATTAAGAAGCTGTATGCCGACTATTTAGGTCAGGCCGGCGGTGAAAAGTCTCACCACTTGTTGCACACAAAATATCGCAAGCGCGATTTATACAAATAATATTGTATGAAAATACAAGCTTCCAAGTTACGTATATGACCACAATGTATGAGCTTGGAAGCTTGTAAAATTTGAATGTGGTACTTTCAGATGACTAAACTATCAAAAAAAGCTGTTAATATTTTTATTTATATGTTCCTGGTTCCGCTGTGTTTTTGGTTGTGCTATACCTTACAGCACCCGCAGATTTCAGTGGTTATGGCGGTTTACAATTCTGAAAAGTATCTGGATGAAATGATTCAGGGCGTTCTCAACCAATCCTTTACCGACTTTGAGTTTATTATCGTCAACGATGCCTCAACAGATAATTCTTTGGCCATCATCAATAAATATGCGCAAAGAGATAAACGTATTCAAGTTTATAGCAACGAGAAAAATTCCGGTGCGGCGGCAACCCGAAATGAGGGCTTAAAGCATGTTCGGGGTAAATACACGCTGGTTATTGATTCGGATGATGTTTTATTGCCGGAAGCGTTGAAAAAAAGTTATATGCGTGCTGAGCAGGATAATTTGGATGTTTTCATTTTTCAGGCGTTTCAATATTATGAAGAAGAAAGGATAATGCGCCAATTATACCAAGTTAACAGCCGCTATATCCGAACCCAAAGGTTGTGGATTTTCCCGCCTGAACGGATTATGGGAAGTTTATTCCAGTTCACAATGCTGTACGGTTGGAATAAGTTTATACGGACGGATTTACTCAAGAAAAACAATATTTGGTTTCAAAAACATCGTTATTACGATGATTCTTATTTTACGGTTATGGCCCTTTTGAAGGCAAAACGTATCGGTTATACGTGGGAAAATTTATATCTCTATCGATATGAGCGTAAAGGTTCGCAAACAGACAGAATTTCCAATAATGAAAAGTTGCATGGCAAAATTGCGGTGGCGACCAGCTTAAGAGAAGAATTTAAGAAGATGAAATTACCTGATGGCATTTATATAAGTATGTTTTTCTGGTTGCGCGAAAGATATAACAGAAATGTCGATGAGGAAAACTATTTGCTGGCCGAACAATTTATTGAAGAGACAGAACTTAAATATATGCACGCCAATTATTTTCGGTAGACGGACATTATGATAAATTTCGCAAGAAATATTAAGTAATCTGTAACTTTAATATTTAAAAATAACATATTGATAAATATAATTATTTTTCAAAAAAATATTAAAAATATGAGGATAATACCATGTATATATTTCTGAGTGCCGTTGCCGCTTTGATTGTCGGATACATTGTTTACGGTACGATTGTTGAAAATATTTTCGGGATTAATAAGCAAGCCAAAACACCGGCTGTTGCACGCTGTGATAATGTTGACTACATGGTATTGCCGACATGGCGCGTGTTTCTCATTCAGTTTTTGAATATTGCCGGATTGGGACCGGTCTTCGGCGCTATTTTAGGGGCATTATACGGACCGTGTGCATTACTTTGGATTGTGTTGGGTTCAATTTTTGCCGGTGGCGTGCATGATTATATGGCCGGTATGATCTCCGTCAAGCATGACGGAGAATCTCTGGTGCCGTTAATCGAAAAATATTTGGGCGCCAAAGTCAAAGCGTTATTCCTGGTATTTATGATTTTCTTTTTATTGCTGTTGGGCTCAGTGTTTGCCATGAGCCCGGCGCAAATGCTGGCGAATTTATCGCATACGCCGTTTGTTTGGTGGATTATTGCAATTTTCGGCTATTATTTCTTAGCGACCTTGTTGCCGATTGATAAGATTATCGGTAAATTATATCCTTTATTTGCTTTACTTTTGCTGATTGTTTCGGTTTCGTTGATGGTTATGCTGTTTGTACAGGGCAAGGAATTTTATCCGAATTTGAACTTATCAAATCAGCATCCGAAAGACTTGCCGATTTTTCCGTTGATGTTCGTGACGATTGCCTGCGGTGCCATCAGCGGTTTTCATGCGACGCAATCGCCTTTAATGGCGCGCTGTTTGGCTAACGAAAAGTATGGCCGACCGATTTTTTACGGCGCCATGATTACGGAAGGTTTGGTGGCCCTGATTTGGGCAACTTTGGGAATGTCTTTTTACGGCGGCAGCGTTGGCTTAAATCAGGTCATTGTGCAAAGCGGACCGGGCGGCGTGGTTTCGGATGTTGCCAAAGGATATCTGGGAACCATCGGCGGTGTTCTGGCCGTATTATCTGTGGTGTTGCTGTCCATTACTTCCGGCGATACGGCTTTTCGTTCGGCACGCTTAACCATCGGTGATTATTGGCAAAAAGAAAATAAATCACTCAAGAAACGGCTTTTAATCAGTGCAACCGTGCTTTCCGGCGGTATTGCCATGAGCTTTTTTGATTTGACAACCATCTGGGTTTATTTCGGTTTTGCCAACCAGCTTTTGGCAACCGTGACTTTATGGATGGCGACATTTTACCTGCATAAAAACCAAAAATGCTTCTGGCTGACCTTGATACCGGCCGGGTTTATGACATCGGTTTGTACAACCTATATTTTTTACGATAAAATCGGCTTCGGTTTACCGTTCAATGTATCGGTGATCATCGGTGTTACGGTGGCAATATTGTTGCCGGTCATCTTTTGGATCAAGCATCGGACTTGGGGTGCAAAATAGTATTTTGCCGGAGCAAGCCGAAATGAGAAAAACTTTTGAAAAATACTATCAATTAGCCCTGAAACTGGCGCTGAAATACAAAGAACAGTTGCTGTATATTATCTTCGGCGTGGTCACGACGATTGTTAATTTCGTCACTTATTATGTTTGTGCGCGTTTGTTGCTCATCGGGATTCTGGTCAGCACCGTGATTGCCAAGTTTTTCTCGCTGATGACCGCTTATTTGACCAACCGTACCTGGGTTTTTAACAGCAATAAAACTCAAAAAAGCAAAATTTTCCGCGAATGCTTAACATTTTACGCCTGCCGCGGTGTATCGGCGCTGTTGGATTTTGTCATCATGTATGTGGGTGCGGTTTGGCTCGGCATCAACGATTTGGCCGTTAAGATTTTTGCCACAATCATCGTGATTATTTTAAATTATATTATGAGCAAGCTGATTGTCTTCAGAAAAGACTAACCGATTTTTTCCGCCACATATTTATCCGCTTCGTTTCTATCAAAATTTTTATATTTGATATACGACGCCATGATGCCGAAACCTGAAAGTAACAGCGCCACGGTAAAGAGCCATACCCCCGTCCATAAAGAGAAAAACAGCGCAATAAAGCCGAGCAGGGCAGTGCATGCGGCGGCCTTACCGAAGCAATACATCGGCGCATTTTGATGAAAATACAAGAACCAGACCACCATAAAATCAAATAAGCCGTGCAGATATCTTTCATAACCGAATTTTGAAACGCCGTTTTCACGCGGATGATGATTAACGGTAATCTCGGTTACATTGAAACCGTCCATAGCCGCCAGAACCGGTGTGAAACGATGCAATTCGCTGAACAGCCTTAACGACTTGCAAGTATCGCGACGATAAGCTTTAAATCCGCAATTAAAGTCGTGCAGTTTAATCTTGAAAACGCGCGCGATAAACGTATTGAAAATTTTGGAAGCAAACTTTTTTTCCATCGGGTCATATCGTTTGACTTTCCAACCGGACACTAAATCAAAGCCCTCGTTGATTTTATCGATAAAGCGTGAAATTTCAGCCGGATCATCTTGCAAATCGGTATCCATAGTGAAAACAATATCGCCGCTTGCGGCATTAAAACCGACTTGCAACGCAATTGATTTGCCGCAATTTTTGCGCAAAAATAAAGCCTTAACGTGCGGATTTTGAGCTGTTAATTCGGTGAGTACGGCACGCGTGTCGTCTTTTGAACCGTCATCAATAAAAATCAGCTCATAATCGGTAATATCGGATAATTTGTTGATGTTTTCAAGCAACGCTTCGGTTAACTTTTTCAACGATGCGGCTTCATTATAGGCCGGCAACACAAAAGATAAATTGAGTTTATTGTTCATCGTACAACTCCTTTAATCATCAACGCCCAAATAGCTGCAAGTTTCTTCATCGGAAATTAATTTCCAACCTTTGACGTGCTGACAATCTTTTCCCTTGATACTGATGATTGCCAATTCCGAACGTTTGTATTTCTGCATGGCATCTAAATAACATTGAGAATATGAATCCGGAAAAATAATGGCATTTTTGGCGTTCATGGCATACAGACCGAGCAACCACATTTTCCAGTGTGAATGGACAAGCAACATTCTGTCTTTTATGGCCGTGATGAAAACCCCGTCCGGATGTGTCGGTGATTTAAAATATGAGCGATAATACGGACGTTCCAAGCTCATCACAACGGTCATGCCGACAAAAAACAAGATTGCAAAAACAGACCATTTACCGGCAATTCTGCGACAGACATCGTATAAGAAAGCCACCATCAATAAATACATCAAAGGTGCCATTTGAAAAAAGTAGCGTTCGGTTTGTATCGGCATAATCACCGAAATAACCAACAATGAAGCAAAAGTAACCACAGCCAGCATGAAAATCTGCGGTGAAAAAGCCTTATCCTTCAAATAACGGAACCCGCCCCAAACGATACCCAAAATCAAAAAGATGGCGACCAGATTGGTGCCGTCCGGAAAGAATGAAAACAGCATATCTTGAGTGATAAACTGGTTGAGCATATGCGGGTTAAGAAAATTTTTCCAATCAAAAAACAGCAAACTCGGTTCAATGGAGTTGGAATAGCCGCGTTCGCTTTCCAGTAAATGCGAAGCCATCGGCGGAAAAAGCACAAAACAACTACCAACCGCAGCCAAAGAGGTTGCAATAAAAGTGCCGAGTGCGGAAAATTTTCGCTTAAGCAGTAAAAAGAAACAAACCATGGCACAAGCAAAAAAGGCCGTAATGAAAAAGTAGTAGTGCGTCAGCCCGATGAGCACAATGCAACCAAAAACAGCGGCCAACCGTTTATAAGAAAGTTTCAGACGATCTTTATAAATATCTGCATCGGTACATAAGATGCAAAACCACAGAATACCTAAAGTCAAAAGCATATAGCTGCGAATATAAACCACCGTTGAAATGGCCGGAATTGAAAAACCGTATAATATCATCGTCAGCAGACTGATTTTTTTATTTTGAAAAATGCGCTGACACAGAAAATAAAACAATATTTGCGTTATGGCAAAAAAGACAAGGTTAAGGCTTAACCCGAACCATTTGGAAAAGGTGTCGGGAAAGAAGGAACTGATGGTGTGAAAAAGGATGTAATATACCGGCGGATGAACCAACAAATTCTTGTAAATTTGCTGATAATTGAAACGTCTTTCCGGTTGCACCAACATAAATTCGTTCAGCGCTTGGCTGCGGTAGGTGCACGTTCCGTATTTATCCGTAAAAGTGGACCAATCAGGTGCAGCACCGTTGCTGTGCACATATACGAACCCCTCATCAATAAAGAAAGCCGTTTTTTGAACACAGAAATATCCCATGAATAAACAGTTTATAATAAAAACAATGCAAAACCACTTATTGTTCGATAATATGTTTTTCATTTTATGATATATCCAATTTTGTTGTTCAACCGTATATTTTAATGATTACATTAAAGTTGTCAATTATAATCTGCCGGATATTTAATGAAGCATTGTAGCCCGAATGCGTTCTTTTAAAATATCCAACTTTTCTTGATCCAAAATGATATAAATGTTATGGCGATCAATATAAACGCTGTTCGGATGCGGCCACGGATGCGCCGAATTCAGCAAATAATTGATATCAAGACGATGTAAAGAATCGTCCGACAATAAATAGTTTATATCAGGATAACTCATTCTGACAAAGGAATCTTTTTCGTAAAAATCAAAGAATTCCTTGGCGTTCCATTCGGGAACAAAAGATACCCATGTATTTTCAATCTTGATATGCTGATGATAACGGTCAAAAGGTGTCCGTTCCTCAGGTTTGAGAAGGCATCCGATCATCACAATATTATATTGCTTATTCGGCGAGAAGTTCGGATTGGCTTTTATCCGTGCACGAATATCATCAAATACTTTCATCTCGTATTGTTTATCAAAATACTTTACTTTTTGGTCGCGAAAAGCCTGCAAACCGGAATAATAAACCGCAAACAACATCATTATAAGCGCGATGTTTTTCCAGAAGTTTTCTTTTTGCCGCAGTAAAACGGTCCAGCCGAGGGCAAGGATATACGGCACCGCAAAGAAATCAATGCGCATTTGGGCAGCATAGTAGTAGGTGGACAACAATTCGCATATCTGCGAAGCAATCAAAAGGGTGGCAACAAGCAAAACAGTTAACAGATTTTGCCGCCAAGATTTTTTCAGCATAAGAGCGATTATGAACAGTGCCGATGTTTCCAGCCATAATTTAAACCATGTCGGCATATAGGAAGAATCACTAATGAACGTATCCCACAACGCGTGCGGTAATTTAATAAAATTCTGCAACAAGACGGCGAAAGTAACCGGTTCAACGGACGAATAATTAATAAACAATCCCCGTTTTTTCATCCACTCGAAAAGCACGGTAAAGATGATAAAGGAAAAGAAAATATTGAAAGCGTGTAACCAATATTTTTTGATAAAATCTTTCAAACTCGGGTTGTCAAACCATACGGTCAGCAGACAACGTCCCAAAAAAATCACAACAATCGCTTCAATGGTTGCCGGATAACACCCGAGCGAAAATACAAAAATGACAAACGCCGCGATTTGGGGAAAAAGTCGTTTTTTATCGGCCGATATCGATGCCCAAACAATCAACAAAATATTCCAAAAATAAGTTTCCGAACTGACAAATTGTAACCACGGATAGGTGTATGGCAATAACATAATAAACAGTCCGAAAATCGTATATATCAGGGTGTTTTTCGGTAATTCCCAATATTTTGCCAAGGCAATCATTGCCAAACAAAAACCGGCAAAACAAAATAAGTTATTCAACACCGGCAAAATATCACCGCCGACAGCTTGTTGAATTAAACCGGCACCCCAGCGCCCGTCAAACACGGACCAACCGATTCCGAAACCGTTTTTAATATGTCCCCAATCGTGATTGCCGAAAAAGAAAACGACGGTATGCCAGAAAAAAACGATGTTGATGATGGCAAACATCCAGATAAATGCTTTTTTTGAGCAAGGCTCGATTGATTGCCATGTGCGTGCGATTGTTTCATTTAAAGGTTCTTTATTGAATTTGGAATTTTTCAAAAATGCAAACATCGTGTTTCCTATCGGCATATTCTTGCTAAGATATGTCGATGATAGTTATCTTTTAAGATGAAATCAAGACAAAATATGGGAATTGTTTATAATGGGCATAAAAAGACTTGACTTTATGAGGTTGAAGTATGTATTCTCAAGGCGATGTAGTCGGAACTTATATCGTGGCACAAGGGTATGGGATAAAAGAAAATTATGAAAATTATACAACAAATAATCATCGCTGTATCTGTCATATTTGCCAGCCTTTATATGTTCAGCAGTTTTTATTCCGATGGCCGTTTATTAAGTTCTCTTTATGACAGTATGACTAAAAACGATACGGCCAGAATAGATATTCAAAATTTCGACGGCGCTCAAATTCTGATAGGAAGTCCCGAACAATATAAAAAAATTGACTATCCGGTATGGTGTGTCAAAAGTAACGGTGAAAGTTGCGCTGTTCTTGAATTTCCGATTTTTGATGAGTGGCAAACGGTAGAAATTGATTTGTATGTTATACATCCGGGGACGTTAAAAATTGCGCTGAAAGGCCCGTATAAAATCCTCGACGGCAAAACTTATCCGATCTATGTCAACTATCGTCGTTTCAAAGTTGAAAATAACGAAATAATTACCAAAATTCCGGCGGTTTGGCATAATCATGACTATGAAATACCGTTCGAAGCCGTCGGCGGCAATGAGATGCATTTCAAAATAGAAGCTCGAAAATATCGTTTCAGCTTTTCGGATATATTCTCTTGGGACGGGTTTGATTTGAAGCGCTTTTGTTTGGTTATTGTCGGCACATTGGCTTTTTTGGGCGTGGTCAAGCTGATTTTGATATGCTTGCGAAATAAGTTCAAATTACCAGAATACGAGATGTTATTTGTCGGCCTGATATTGCTTTTGTTGATATTGCCGTCCACAAACATTCGCCAAGATGATATAAATTTGAAAGAAAATCGAACCTTGGCACAATTACCGTCTTTGTTTGTTAAACACCGATTTAATACGAAGTTCGGTTTGGAATTTAACAATTGGTTCAGCGACAGATTTTGGGGACGGGAGAGTATGATAAGTTTGTACAACTATTATTCGACCGTATTCAATAAAGGCACATATAACCGTATTCTCGGCAAAAACGGGTGGTTTTTTTATAGGGATGATGAGGAATTTGATACCTATACGAACAAAACGCTGTTTTCCGATGCCGAATTGCATCATATTGCGGCGTATTTACAAGATATTGATAATTGGTGTCGGAAACATCATAAATATTTCGTTTTTATGATTGCGCCGGAAAGACATAAAATATACGGCGAATATTATCCGGATAATATTTTAAAAATCAGAGATGATTCACAAAGCCGAGCTCTTCAACTGATGCAATATCTGCAAGAAAACACACAAATAGAAGCCCTATATCCGCTTGAAAAATTTAAAAAGCTTAAAAATGAGGGCTGGCTTTATTACAAAGATGATATACATTGGACAGATTTGGGGGCATATTATGCTTATCGACAGATTATTGAAAATATTTCGCGCAACTTTATGCCGCTACCGGATATTGAAAAAGATAATGTCGGTTTAATGGATATGATACGTTCGCAAATTAATCCGGACGGCAAACGTGAAGAGGCGGCACACTACGTCAATTATAAGCTGAGTTATGACGGCTTTAATTGTCTGGAAAAAGAAAGAAGCGAAAACTACAACATTTGTAAAAATCCGCATCGCCAAGCATCGGTTTTTTTAATCAGAGATTCCTTTACCTCACCGATGATGGCTTATTTTAACGATACATTCGGCACAATGTATTTGAAAGACAAATGGAATTATTGGCTGAACGAAAAAGATATCAAGTTAATGCAAGAAAGTGATATTGTTATCATGACCGTTTTGGAAAGAAGATTGCCGAACTTAAAAGAATTGGTGTTTCCGGAGACAGAATAATGTTATTTTCATCAGCGACATTTCTATTTATGTTTCTTCCTGCCGTCATTCTCGGCTATTATGTCTGTCCGCATAAATTCCGGAATATTTTTCTGTTAATCGGCAGTATTGTTTTCTATGCGTGGGGAGAGCCGAAATATCTGCTCGTTATGTTTATCACGATTTTATTGAATTATATCGGTGCGTTGCTGATTGCGCGTTCGACCGAATATAAAAAGTTATATTTGGCGGCAACGGTCATATCAAATCTCGGATTTTTGTTCTATTTCAAATATTTGAATTTTGTTATTGAAAATTTAAATTTGTTATTCAACAGCCATTTAGCCATTGCAGAAATCATTTTACCGCTGGGTATTTCATTCTATACTTTTCAGGCTTTAAGCTATACCATTGATGTGTATTATCAGCATGTTCAGCCGCAACGCAATTTATTAAAGCTGGCTTTATATATCTGTCTGTTTCCGCAGCTGATTGCCGGCCCGATTGTTAAATATCATGATATTGAAGACCAGATAGACCATCGCCAAGAAACTTTTGAAAGCTTTTATTACGGCTTGCGGCGGTTCATTATCGGTTTGGCCAAAAAGTTGATTATTGCCAACACGGTGGGGGCGGTGGCCGATAAAATTTTTGCGTTGCCGGTAGCGGAATACGACACGCTGACGGCATGGTTAGGCTCCATTGCTTACGGCCTGCAGCTTTATTATGACTTCAGCGGTTATTCCGATATGGCCATCGGTTTGGGCGCTATGTTCGGCTTCAAGTTTATGGAAAACTTCAATTATCCGTTTATCTCGAAATCGGTTTCCGAATACTGGCGGCGGTGGCACATTTCTTTGGGAACGTGGTTTAAGGATTACTTGTATATTCCGCTTGGTGGTAATCGCGGCGGCACTTGGCATAAATATCTGAACATCATGATTGTTTTTGCGTGCGTGGGAACGTGGCACGGCGCGACTTGGGCATTTGTTTTCAGCGGTTTGTATAACGGCGCGATGATTGTGTTTGAAAATATCATCGGGATGCCGAAAGCTCAATACGGTATTATCGGTAAAATTTTGCAACGCATTTATGCCTTTATTGCCATGTTAATTGGTCTGATTTTCTTCCGTTCCGAAACCTTGAGCTATACGGGGAATTTGATTTTGAACATGATGGGGCTGATAGAACATCAGAACATCATCTATAAAACGTCGTATTACTTTGATGCGACGGCAATTACGGTGATGTGTGTGGCCATTCTGTGCGCCACGCCGCTCTTTAAAAATATTTTGAATGTGGATAGAAAACATACCGCCGTGAACACAATGATAAATCTGTGGCTGTTGGTGTTATTTGGTATATCATGCATCGAATTGGCCGCCAACACTTACAATCCGTTTATTTATTTCAGATTTTAATCTGGTAGCGAAACAGACCTCACTTGATCATAATTGAATTAATTTTGGCAAATTTTTAAAATTTTTCTTGAAAAATTATACAAAAGGTGTATAGTTGAGGTGAATTTGTCAATTATATTGTATTTATTTAATCTCATTGCATATGAAAACAAAAGAGAAACGAGTAGAGGAAATCCTCTCTAGGGGCATTATTCAGAATATTTTGCCCTCTGCCGATGAGTTCAAGAAAAGATTGTTGTCCGACGAACCGATGCGCTTCTACATTGGCGCTGATCCCACCAGCAATTCTTTGCATTTGAGCCATGCGAAGAACTTTATGCTGTTGGAAGAGTTTCGCCAACTCGGACACAAAGTCTTTGTGTTTTTCGGCGATCTGACCGCCTGCATCGGCGATCCGAGCGACAGGAACTCTGCGCGAGCCAGACTGACACGTGAACAGGCCCGGAAGAATGTTGAGGATTGGGTGCGTCAAATCAGCCCGATTATCAACTTTGACGATCCCGTCAATCCGGCCGAGGTTGTGCTGAACAGCACGTGGTTTGATAAAATGTCCGTCACCGAGTTGATAGAATTGTTATCAAATTCCACCGTGCAGCGTATGTTGGAGCGTGATATGTTCCAAAAACGCCTCAGCGAAAACCGTCCCATCCATCTCCACGAGTTCATCTACCCGATGTTCCAAGGGTTTGACAGCGTGGCATTGGATGTTGACGTGGAAATTTGCGGTTTGGACCAAACTTTCAATGCCCTGACCGGACGTACGCTGGTGCGTCGTATGAAGGACAAAGAAAAGTTTGTGGTGTGCGTTAATCTGATGGAAAATCCCGTAACCGGCGAATTGATGTCAAAGTCAAACGGTACCGGCGTTTTCCTCAACACCGACGCAGCCACGATGTTTGGCCAAATTATGGCGCTTCCCGATGAGATGATTGAGCTTATTCTGGTAAACAACACCCGTGTTCCTCTGGAGCAGATTAAGGCGTTGGATATTCAGAACCATCCTCGTGATGCCAAGCTCTTCGCCGCTTCGGAAGTTGTTCGTATTTTCCACGGTGAGTTTCTTGCCAACGCAGCTAAAGAAGCTTTTCTGGAAACCTTCTCCAATCACGGTTTCCCGGAAGATGCACCGGTCGTAGAGAGTCAATCCTCCGTCCAAGTGCTTTCGCTTCTTCGCCGTTGCAAGGCGGATGTGTCAAACTCTGAGTTGCGCCGTCTGGTCAAACAGGGTGCTGTGTCGCTTAACGGCGTTAAGCTGACGGATGAAAACGCCACGCTGACCGTTGAAGACGGGGCTCAGTTGAAGATTGGTAAGCGCGGTTTCTTCTTAATTAAGGTGAAAGGTTAGGGCAGGTCTTGCTCTAACCTTTAACTTTTTTAAACGGTCATCAGCGATGAATAAGCATCGGCTCGCCGGAGGCGGTGAGTGTACAATCAAGATACAGATGAAATTGAATATTTTGCTGATAGTGTTGTTTTTCAAGACATATTTTTTCAACTTTAGAGACATAAACAAAAACGTTTTCATCACCGTCAAAAGAACAAACCGCGTCATGTTCTTTGCAACGGTCAAACTCGATAGTTTCGCTACACATGGCCACACACCCTTTTAGAATACAGGTTAGATTCACCTCTTAAGAGTATAATATACAATTTTAGATTAAAATCAATATACTTTTTCTATTAAAAAGAGAAAAGATGCAAAAATATTTTACGATTAAATTTTTTATTAAAAATCAAAGTGTTATATAATAATTTTAATGTAAACAGTTCTGTATGTATACCACCGGTAATATTATAATTTTACCGGCATCACAAATTTTTATCAACTTAGACGAATTTTTTCCCATTTAGCCTTGCGAAACATCAGAATAGTGATATATTTCCCACTTAAAGTTTTATAAGTTGAATATTTTAATAGCAATAATTATGGAGAAAGTAACAGTACAAGACGTCAGACGTGCAATTCAAAAAGTGACGAAAGACCAACAAACAAATTACACGTTGACAAATGTGAATGATGATGAATTATTCAAAAGCAACGTCGAAGATGATTTGCAAATGATTTCCGGACAAATGGGGGCCGTTATTGAGCAACTGAGCAAAGATAAGCATATACACTTGCCGCACGAGTTGTATAAAGTTCTGCCGAATGCCGCCGTCATATCTATCGTTGATACGGTAAATTTGTGCATTAAAGAAGCAACAAATCTTGGAATAAAAATAGAAGAATAATTACTCTGACAACTAAGGCCTCCCCGAATTTTTTTTCGGCGGGGCTTTTTTATTTTCCGCCTATTTTTTCGATTTAATTTTAAGAAGATGAAACCCCGTTATGAAAAACAACGAGATTTTTGTT
>JAGCYN010000118.1 GCA_017960745.1 Alphaproteobacteria bacterium
ACAGCGCAAAGAGTTAAATACCGCAGTCGCGCGTTTGGAACTCGGAATTATGCGCGGATTTGATCGCATTAAGGGGGATGTCGGCTGATGGTAAAATATGAGCCAGTGCAAAATGAAGCCGTAAAAGAACAATTGGTTCATAAGGCGGAAATGATGAGAAAGCGTCAGTCGCATTTGCTGAACGTAAATTTCGGCATGATTGCCGCCCTCGGCGGGGTAATCATTATGCCGTTGGTGCTTTCGATTTGGCTCGGACGGTATCTTGATGAAACTTATCCGCAAAGATTTTCATGGCTGCTGTCAATGTTGTTTTTGGGTTTTGCCTGGGGAATTTTTAACGCTTATTTGTGGCTGAAGTATGAAAATGAAAAAATCGAACGGTTGTCAGAGGCGGAACAACGCCTTTCCGAAGCACAAAAAAAGGAGATAAAATAGAATGAATGCTTTGTCGTTAACGGAACTTTGGCAACAAACGGAAATGATGCACCTTGCGATTGCCGCTGTCAGCGGTTTGCTGGTCGGGGCGGCATATTTCGGCAGTTTACGTTGGAGTATCGATCATATGGCGCAGAGCAAGCATAAAATTGCCGTATATGCCGGCTTGGCGGTTTTGCGCATTATGCTGTTTTTCGGTATTCTGATTGCCATTGCCGGCGATGATTTAACCCTTATCGCGGTGTATGTGGTGGCTTTTTTGGTGATGCGAATGGCGGCGTTTGCGCTTGACCGGAAGCATTTTTTGCAACAGGAACAGGAAAAGAAAACGGAACATGATTAAAGTCGATTTTTCACAGTGGTGGGATATTCCGTTGACCGATCGAAGTATCGGACTGCAAAATTATGACCAAATCATTATTTTTTCCTGTGATTATTTTGAGATTAACGCCACCATTTTCAATACCTGGATTGTGATGGCGTTGTTGACGCTTGTTTCTTGGTTGGCAACGCGTGATTTAAACAAGAAAAAAGAAAACTCAAAGCTGCAGACTTTATTAGAGGAACTGGTGTTGTGGTTGCAAAAAGAAACCCGAGAAAACAGCGGTTCGAAAAATCAGCAATATTTAGGCATGGCGTTGGGGCTGTTTTGCTTTATCTTAACCGCCAATTTGCTGACATTTATTCCGTGGTTCAGACCGCCGACCGCATCTTTGAGCACCACCATGGCCTTGGCCGCGATTGTGTTTATGGCTATTCCGTATTTTGCGATTAAAAACGCCGGTGTTAAAGGCTATTTGAAAAAATTTATTGACCCGCTGCCGATTATGTTGCCGATGAATATTTTCAGCGAGATTTTCTCAATTTTAGCAATGGGTTTGCGTTTGTTCGGCAATATGTTGAGCGGGGTGATGTTTGCCAGTATTTTGAGCGCTTTTGTTCCGTTTTTTGCCCCTCTGACAATGCAGACTTTAGGTTTATTAACGGGATCAATTCAGGCATATATTTTTGCTCTGTTGGCATTGGTATATACCTCAAGCGTTCGTAATGAAAAAGAAACAGAATAATTTAAGGAAAGGAGAAAAAAATGGAGCCATTGGAAATTATAGCAGCAGCATCGGTATTGGGTGCATGCATTTGTATGGGGATCGGCAGTATCGGTTCCGCATTAGGCGAGGGCAATGCGGCGGCTTCGGCGCTGAAAGCTATGTCCCAGCAACCGGATGAAGCCAATCGCATTCGTTCGACAATGTTTGTGTCATTGGCGATGATTGAAACCACGGCGCTTTATTCATTGCTGATTGCATTTTTGGTTTTATATGCCAACCCGTTTTGGAAGTATTTTATCAATCAATAACCATCAATTTTCGGAGTGTCAATGAGTATTGATTTGTTCACGCTGGTCGCTCAGATTATCAATCTGCTGATTCTGCTTTTTCTGTTGCGCAAATTTTTATATTTGCCGGTGTTGAAGGCCGTAGAAGCTCGACAACGCGCCATTGCCGAAGAATTACAGCAGGCAGAAAAAGCACAACGGCGTGCTGAAGATATAGAAGCCGAGTGCCGCCAAAAACTGCGGGATATCGAAAATGAAAAGCAGGAGATTTTGTTGGCGGCAAAAGAAGAGGCTCACCAACTATGGCTTAAACTGTCAGCCGAAAATCAGCATTTGGCGCAGCAGGATCGAGAACAATGGTTGGCGCGTTTTAAGACCGAACAGAAGAATTTTGAAATTGCATTACAGCGCTTGATTGTGGAGTACTTTAATCATTTTGCCTCGAAAGCAATTAAGCAGATGGCGGATATTTCTTTGAACGATTTGGTGGTGCAACAGTTTAAACAAAAGATTTTGCAACTTTCCGCCAAAGAACGTAAAGAGTTGGCGGCGGCGTATAAAAACAAAAAGCAAGTCGTTATTCATACGGCCGAAAAACTTTCTGCCGCAACCGAAAAAGATTTGCAGCTTTTCGTCGGTCAGCAGTTTAATTTATCCGAAAATACGAAATTCAAATTTGAAGAAAATAAGGAACTGATCAGCGGCATTGCGTTACAGGCTGAAGAAGAACTGATTTCTTGGAGCCTCGAAACTTATCTGCAAGATTTCCGCCGTCATTTATCAGACGAAATTACCCAGCTTTTAAATAGAGGATAGGCATGATTGATACCAAAAAAACATTTGCAGCTATTGATAAAAGCATTGATGAAACCAAAGGCATCCTGAAAAAGGAAGAGGTGAGCACCGTACGCTCGATTGCCGCCGGAACGGCAATTGTAACCGGTTTGAAAAATGCCGAGATTGATGAGCTTTTAGAGTTTTCAAACGGGGTGTTGGGTATGGTGCAAACCCTGAATGAAGATTCGGTCGGTGTGGTTTTCTTGGATAATCCGGAGAAGGTAAAGGCCGGCGAGCGGGTACGGCGTACCGGTCGAGTGTTGGACGTTCCTGTCGGTACGGAATTGCTCGGACGGGTAATCAATCCGGTCGGGCGTGTGTTGGACAATAAAGCACAGATGGAGTGCCATGAACGCCGTAAAATCGAAGTCGAGGCCGTATCGATTATGGATCGCGAACCGGTGGAAGTTCCGTTGCAAACCGGTATTAAGGCAATTGATTCGTTTGCGCCTATCGGGCGCGGCCAGCGTGAACTGATTTTAGGTGATCGCCAAACCGGCAAGACCGCGATTGCCCTTGATACGATTATCAACCAAAAAGGAAACGGCGTCATTTGTATTTATTGCGCAATCGGACAACGAAATTCGGCGATTGCCGGCGTGATTGCCGATTTGGAAAAATACGGCGTGATGCCGCAAACGATTGTGGTCAGTGCGGCGGCCGATGACGAGGCCGGTATGCAGTTTATTGCGCCGTATGCGGCCACTTCAATCGGGGAATATTTTATGCAACAGGGCAGAGATGTGTTGGTTGTCTATGATGATTTAACCAACCACGCTCGCGCGTACAGACAGATGTCGCTTTTGTTGCGCCGTCCGCCCGGACGTGAGGCTTTTCCGGGAGATATTTTCTATATTCATTCACGTCTTTTGGAACGTGCAACGAACCTTTCGCAAGAACTGGGCGGCGGTTCGTTGACGGCTTTGCCGATTGTTTCGACGGAAGCCGGCAATATTTCTGCCTACATTCCGACCAACATCATTTCCATTACGGACGGACAGATTTATCTGTCGGCGCAAATGTTTCAGAAGGGCTTGATGCCGGCAATGGATATCGGCCGTTCGGTTTCTCGTGTCGGCGGTGATGCCCAGCTTCCGGCTTATAAGTCGGTGGTCGGACCGTTGAAATTGTTTTATGCGCAGTTTGAAGAATTGGAATCATTTACCAAATTCGGAACACAGCTGGATGCCGATACGCAAAAGCGGATTGAACGCGGACAGGCTATTCGTCTGGTTTTGGAACAACGCCAATTTCAAACATTGTCGGCACCGGAGCAAATAGCGGTGTTTGTGGCGGCCAATAACGGTTTGTTTGACGGCATGGCGGCACCGGAAAATAAGAAGTCGCAGGAAATTGTGCTCGAAACTTTCCGTTTGCGTTTTCACAAATCTGCCGACAAGATATTGCAACGGCAAAAACTGACGCCGAAGGATATCGAAACCATGGTTGAAACATTCAAAAAGGCTTTGCAATAGGGTGCGCGATGACAATTGATGTTTTGCAAAGAAAAATAAAAACCACCAACGACTTGAGGGACATTGTAACCACAATGAAAACCATGTCTTCAGCCAGCATCGGTCAATATGAGCGGGCGGCTAAAGTGTTGGAAAAATATCGGCAAAACATTCAGAATGCTTTTCATGCACTGGCTTTGCAAGACGGCCTACCGACGATTATCAGCCATCAGCAAAACAGTATTAAGCGGTATTTGTTTTTGATGATCGGTTCCGACAACGGCATGGTCGGCAAGTTTAATAAAGAAATTGTGGAGCTGGCCGATGCGGAAATTAAAAATCGGCATCTGAGCAAAAAAGATGTGTTGCTGATTACGGTCGGTCGCCGGATAGCAACGCTGGCCGAGCAGGCAAAGTATAATATTTATGCCGGCTATGGCGTGTCCAATTCCGTTAAAGTTATCAATTCTTTGGCGGAAAGTTTAATTTTGAAATTGGACAAGGTTTTAAGACAGGAGCGCATCAATCATGTAACGGTGTTTTATCATCAGCGGATGAATAATATGACCGTCAGCATTAAACAGCAAGATGTGTTGCCGTTTGATTTCAGCCGTTATCGCAAGCTGAAAAATAAGGCTTGGGGAACCAACAATATTCCGCAAACGGATATTTCATCAGAACAGCTGTTTACGGCTTTGATGAATGAAATCATTATGATCGGATTGGCCGAAAAATTGAATGCATCTTTGGCGGCCGAGCATTTTGTGCGGATGACGAATATGCAAAATGCCGAAAAAAATATTGATGAAAATCTGGAACAGCTGAATTTAGCGTATCAGCAACAGCGCCAAGAAGAAATAACCGATGAACTGATTGATGTGGTATCGGGTGCCGAGGCTTTGAAAAAAAAGGTGTAGTCTGAAATTGTAACCTATGTAAAAAAAAGCCGTCTAAACGGCTTTTTTTTAATATGAGAGCGATGGAATATTGATTTGCGCAATATATCCCGGTTTAATTCTGACATTACCGTATTTCATATTGCCGGTTTCAATAATATAACGTTCGCGACCGGTCCATTTGGCGGCGGTTGTATAGAAGTCGCGACCGGTTACTTCCTGATTTTTAGGATTCATAATATACAAAACGCAAGCTTGATGCGGTTCGGTTAAACCGCAACGACTGCGTCCTGCCGGTACATCTTCGTTTAAAACCACGCCGTCCAAACCGCGGCTGACCGTGGAAGAACCTTTCGGCATGAACATATAGCCCAAAATCATACCGAACAACATGGCAATCCCCACCAAAAGCAAAACTGTTTTGTTTCTTAAATAATCGGCGATGGTCCCGTGAATATATTGCAAGTCTTCTTCGGTAACCAGGCGGATATTTTCGATATCACCGTTGGAACCGATAAAACTGACTTCGGCATTATCTTCAACGTTCGGGGTACTGTAATTAACTTTTGTCGGCATACCGTAAGCACCGCCCGTCGGCATTCCGGCAGGTCTGGCGCGCTTAATTTTTCTCAGTTTTCGCGGTTCACTCGGTTGCAAATTTTCTTCCATTTTTTCCTCTATTAAATTTTATTTTTTAAATTTTCATCTGTTTTCAGGGTTCTGATTAAGCGCGGAACCATAAATATAATGGTTTCCGATTTAGGAGAGTTAATGCTGAAAAGTTCATTCGGCAAGCCTATAATCAAGAAATTTTCACCAAGCTTGTTACGGATATCAAAATGCGTAATTTGTCCGTTGGTTTCTTCCAGTGTAATGTCGGTGAATATCATGTTGTTTTTCTCAAGCGAAGCTTTCGCCATAATCGACATGCCGTAAGCATCGGATTGCGGCTTGCTGCACTTGCCGATATCAAAACGCGCCAACCACAAATTCGGTACCACGAATTTACCTTCCGAAACGGCTTCAATTTGAGCCTGACTGCCTAAGAACTGCTGTAATTTCTCGATAGAAATATCATTGGTGGTGGTCAGGATACGGCCGATAACACCGGTTTGTGCCGTCGTAATCGAACCGAAATCAAACGCGTTGAGCATTTCTTTCCATTCGATATCTCTGGTTTGATCATAAGGATACAGTCTGAAAACGCTGACATCATAAGCAACAAGGGTAGGGCTGTTCTCAAAGAAATCAATCAGCTCTTGCATTTTATTGCGGGTTTCGATATCCGCATCAAAAGTGATGGAATAGTCAGACCAGTTGGTCACAATATCGGTAATTCCCGCACCTCTGATAACATCCAACAAGCCCAAAATAATCGGGCGGGAAGGCGGGGTATAAAGTGTCATATTGGCATGGCGGCTCAAAGTTAAGATTTTATCTTTGGCATTGTAGGTGTAATAAATACCGGCAGAATCGGCAATCATTTTAATAACTTCGGAAAATTCGCCTTTCAATTCTTCGGCCGAAATGCTGGTATAAGGACCGTCAGCCGAAGAAACGCGAATACCGGCTTCTTTGGTTAAGCGGGCAATGGCCTTTTCTGCCGACATCATATCAAAGCTGAAACCGGTTACTTCAAAGCGCGGCAACGGATCGTTTTTGCCGTTGCGTTCAAGCTTGAATGCTGATTTGATATATGGCAAAGATAAAACCATTTCTTGGGTATTCCAGTTGACATTACAACGCAACGGAGATTCCAAATCAAGCTCATTGGCGCCGGTTGTGGTTCGAATCATAAACGGATCTTGCGGCTCTTTGCGCGGTGCTGCCGGAACCTCTTCAATCATCGGGGCAAATGCCATGTCGGCGTTTTGCATTGTGCTGCCGTTGGTTTGGTCAACGCACGCGGTTACACCGAACCAAAAAACGGATAATACAGCTAAAATTTTGATATTATTGTAAACTTTCATCGGTATCAGCTTTCATTATGGTGTAAGTTATTTATCAATAAATTCATTCGTATCTTCAACGCCGTTTTCAGCCATCAGCTTATTCATTAAATCATCAATATTCATACCGGCACCGGCTGTCGGATCAACGGATTTATCAAAGTTTTGCATAACTTCGTTCATCTTCTTGGCTTCGTTCGGATCCGGACGCAACATTTCCGGCGACTGATTGTTGACCAGTTCCTGTTGATAAACGGCGAGATTTTTCTTCAAAGCCTCAATGCCGCCGGCAATTCTTTTGGCAACGTACGGATAAACTTCGGTATGCTCAATAATAAAGTTCCCGGTGTCGCAAATTTCTTCCAAAACATCTAAAACATACGGATAGAATTTGTATTCTTCCAAAGCAATATTGCCCATCCGCACACAGCGCGCGGCAATTCGGGAAATCGTTCTGTCATAGTAATCAACCAACACAATGTAATTATCAACGTACCACATTGTTTCTTTGGAAACGGTTACAGAATTTTCTTGCTCTGCCATATCATTCTCTCCCATTGCTCACATTCTAGCCAAGACATCTTGATTTGTAAATGATTTTTTACGATATTGCCACATTCTATATGCTTCCTTATCCGATAGGGTTATTGTTGTCGTCAACATAGTCCCATTCATCATCGTCATCTTGTTGCGTATCTTCCGCCGCGGTTTCGACAGCGGCCGGTTCGGCATTCTTGGCGTTGTCCGGATTGTCTGCTGCCGCGTTATTGTTTTCATCAACATATTCCCATTCGGTATTGCCGTCATCGGTGATCGGATTGCCGTTTTCATCGACATATTCCCACTCGGTGCCGTCATCGGCCGCAACCGGATTGCCGTTTTCATCAACGTATTCCCAGGCTTCATTTTGCACTGCGGCTTCTTCCTGCTCGCGCTGAGCATCTTCCAACGTTTTCTGCAAAACTGTTGAGAAATTATCATCAGGCACCAATGAAACAGGCGCATCCTCGATATTGTTGACCGGAACGATTTCGCCCGTACTTAAAGCACTGCGGATTTTTTGCAGAGCATCGGCATAGCGCGATGACCTGATTTTCGGTTTTTCCGGCTCTTCTTTAGGCTCTTCTTTAGCCTCTTTCTTTGGCTCTTCCGGCTGAGATGCTTCCATCTCAACTTTTTCCTGAAGCGGAATTTCTGCTGCTTCCGGTTCCGGCTCTTTCGGGGTTTCCGCAAAGGCATCAGCGAGCGCATCTTCAAATTGCGGTGCCGGT
>JAGCYN010000119.1 GCA_017960745.1 Alphaproteobacteria bacterium
AAAGGGTTTGTCTTACCGCAAGATGCCAAAACCGCATTCAAATTGGTTCGTGCCGCGGCTAACGGTGACGCTAAAATCGACGAAGCCCAGATGGTTTTGGCTGAAATGTACTTGAACGGTACCGGGACTGTTCAAAACTATCAAAGCGCCATCGCTGCTTATCGCGGTGCCGTTAATCAAGGAAACATTGAAGCCTGCAGGATTTTAGCCAATATTTATGAAAAGGGTGTCATCACAGAGCCAAATGCGGTCTTGGCGCATACCATTTACAATATTGCCTCCTCTCTGGGTGATGCCGAAGCAGCCAAAAAACGCGATACTCTGGGGAAAACGATGGAGTTGGAAAGTCTGAAACAGGCACAAGAAGCGGCTCGCGCCTATAAGAGTGCACCTTCCGAGTTAACGCAATTTATTCGGCAGACGTACGGCACCAACATTCGCCACTATATCGACATCAACATGTAAAAACTTAATCATATTTTAATCTGCCGGCTCTATACTGTTTGTCATGATTAGAGGTATAGCGCGGCAATTTGAGATTTTCAAAGAAATAACGACCAAACAAAAGGCGTTGTTGTTATTTGCCTTTGCGCTTGCTTTCATTGCTATGTTGCTGATTATTCAAGAATCGCCGCAACAGCCGACCGCGCAAATTATTATCATCATGATAACCGCCATTTTGGTGCTGGATTATGTGGTGTTCAGCATTTGCAAAAATATTTTTTGCAAGCATTTGCCGTATTCATATCCGGAAAAACGCTCTTTATTCGGCGAGCCGCAACAAACGCTGAAGTCGGTTTCCAGCTACATCGGACAGCTGTTATTCAAAAATATCAGCACAAAAATTGAAATATATCGCGATAAAATCGTCATCAGTGCCTTTCGGCGCTGTCTGCTGATTACATCGGCCGAGCAAATCAAAATAACGCCGGGTATCTGGTATTGTACGGTAGAATGTCGAGTTGACAAATCCGTTGTTCGTTGCTATATCCGGTTAAACCGCGTCGCACCACTGATGGACTGGGTTGAATCTAAAAGAACACAAACAGGAAAAAATGATGCTGATAAAAAATAAAAGACGTTTTTTCAAAAAGTTGGTATCTTGGCTGGGATTGTTTTTCTTCGGCTTGGCGGCATATATGATTTATCGTCAACTGGCGAAATATACGCTGCAAGAAATTATAGACGCCATTATTGCTGTGCCGAACAAAAACATTTTCTATGCCTGTATTGCGTCTTTTTGCGGTTATATGGCGCTTTCTTCCTACGATTATTTGGCGCTAAAATACATCAATCGCCCGCTGAGTGCGTGGAAATGGATTTTTGCCGGCTTTATCGGTTTTTCGGTCAGCAACAATGCCGGTCATGCAATTGTCTCGGGCGGTGCCATTCGTTATCGTTTATACACCAGATGGCGGATTTCCGCATCAAACATTGTCAAGATGGTTACTTTTTCCGGCTTTACATATTTGGTGGCCTGTTTCTTTTTGGTGATTATCGGTTATATTTGTTCGCCAAATCATGTTTTGGCATCGGTGATTTCGCCGGTAATTAACTGGATTCTGATAACCGTCTCGGTGGTTGGTTTATTGCTGTATTTATTGGGCTGTATATGTTATAAAAAGCCGCTGATCATCAAGGAAATTGAGTTTGAACTGCCGTCCCTTCCGCTGGCGTTAGCTCAGGTTATTGTCGGTAGTATTGATATTTTGATGGCAGCCTTGGTGTTATATTGTGTGATGGAAAGTTATATTGATATACCGTTTATCACTTTTATCGGTGCGTTTATTATTGCGCAGGTTTTAGGGGTGTACAGTCAGGTTCCTGGCGGGCTCGGCGTGTTTGAGTTGGTGTTTACCAATTTGATGCCGGGTGAGCAGAATCAAGCCAATTTATTTGCAATTTTGGTATTATACCGTTTGATTTATTATCTGTTACCGCTGGTTATATCGGGAATTGCGTTATTCGTTTATGAATTTGGATTGATGGAACACAAAAATTTCCGCAAATTACAAAAATAATCATTGACAAACACAATCAGACATTGTAATAGTAGTTTGCTTTTGGCGGGGTAGCTCAGTTGGTTAGAGCAGCGGAATCATAATCCGCGTGTCGTTGGTTCGAATCCGACCCTCGCTACCAATAAAAAAAAGCGTCCTTTACGGACGCTTTTTTTGTTATTCATCACAGAAGTATGATATCAGCAAGCCAGCACTGCCGTACCCAGCACCTCACAGGCTTGCTGCATAAAGGTCATCTCGTCTAACACAAAGTTATTAATCACCAAAACCATATCCTCGTCCACATTCAAAATGCGTGCCACATTACGAATGATTTTGATTTCTTCGGTAGAAATTTCGCTGTCAACCGAAGCCGCAAACCACAAACAATGAATTAAATCAACCGCCATTTCTTTGCCCTTAATCGGCCGCAACACGCCCTGCAAATCATCCAAACTCTTCGGAATGGATAAACTCTGCAACACATCGGCCGATAAACCGAAACGGCTCATCATTTTTTTAATGTAATTACACTCCAACGTATCCGGATTGTTATCAGACTTAGCCAAGTAAAACAACAGCCGAATATAAACCAACTTCTGTTCTTGCGTTAAATCAAGCGGATTATAAAGGTTATACATATCATTCTCCTCTTACAAAGGCTTTGTCCACGGTGCGCCGTTTTGCAAAAAGTCCGGCAACTCTTTTAATGAAGAAGCACCTGCCGCTTTGGCATGTCCGCCGCCGCCGAATGCCGCCGCAATTTTTGAAACGTCAACATTGTTTTTATAGGTGTAAAAAGTCAAATTCCAGCGATTTTTCTTGTTCATAAAGAAGTTGACCATAAAGTCATAGTCTTTGATATTATCCAAAGAATCAAAAAATTCCGATTGTCCCTGCGCCATGTTGGAGCAAACACATTTCAGCCCCTCATATTCACTGACAAAAGCCATACCGCGCACCAAACGATAGTTGCGGTGGCGCACCCACGACAGAATGGCATTTCCCTTTTCAACCGCCTCTTTAATATCCAATTCGTTATTGATAAGCTGTGTCCAGATTTTATCGGTCGGACGGTTCACCCCGTAGGTTTGAATGGCATATTCAAACGGACGCACGCGTCTGTCGCGCAAATCATAGATATCATTCAAGCCGAGCAAGCGCAAACCTTCCGGCAACGCTTCATTCGGATGAAAATATTCCCAAGTCAAAACCAACGCGGCCGTGCCCACACGACGTAACCCTTTAATCGGCTCATAAGCGCCGGTTTTCATCAGCTCATCATATTCATTAATCACCGAAACATGATGGTCTATCCACGTTAAGTCTGCCTTTTTGTTCAATTCCATCATATATTCAATCGGCAATGCAATATCGCAAATCACAATTTTGTCGTGCTTTTCGATTTCTTCATACGGAATTTCCATATCATGATTGAGCCCCATAAACTCTATTTCCGGAAACACCGTCCGCACAATCGCGGCAGAGCCTTTTCCGTCATGATCGGCAATGTGATAAATACAAAGCATTGTCATCTCCTATAGTTCAATGGTCAAACCGTCATAGGCCGGCATCATATTTTCCGGCGTCATTTTTGCCACCGCCTCATAATCGCACTTAATGCCCATATGTGTCAAAATGCAACGTTTCGGCTGAATAATTTCGGCATAATGCAACACGGTTTCTAAGCCGGCATGATACGCCTCTTGGCATACGGCTGTCAAGGGCATTATCAAAAGATTAACATTAAGTTCTTGTAAATATTGCAAAGTTTGTGGCGGTATAATCTGAAAATCGGGCACCACAACCACCTGCCCGCCCGATATCGAAAAACCGGTTGTCGGCATGGTGTGACCGGCAAACGCCAGCGGCATAATCGCGGTTTTATGAATGCGAAACTCATGCATGGCGCAGATCTCATTCGGCTCCAATTCCGGTCTTCTGGCCTTATGCATCGCACCGTCCGCAATCACATAGGAAAAACGCTTGCGAATTTCTCTGATATGCTCCTCGGTGGCATAAAAATTGATGCTGTGCCCCATACAACAGGTCATGCCGCGCAAATCATCAAGACCGTGCAAATGGTCAGCGTGCGTATGCGTATATAACACCGCGTCAATCCTGTCCAACCCGAGCATTTCCAGCTGTGCATGCAAATCCGGCGCGGTATCAATTAAAATATGCGCATCATCGGTTTGCACATAAACACCGGCACGCAAACGCCGATTTTTCGGATTATGCGGATCACAAACACCCCAACCCCGCGGAATTGAAGGTACACCATAAGCAGCACCGCTGCCGGTTATCACCACCTTAGTCATGCTTTTGCACCTTGTTGAAAAGTTTTAAGAAATTCACCGTGGTCTGCGCGGCTAGTTGCACCGCATCAACCTCTTTAAGTTCGGCCAAAACTGCCGCCGTATGCACCACATAAGCAGGCTCGTTGCGTTTGCCGCGATACGGTGTCGGCGCCAAAAAAGGCGCGTCGGTTTCAATCAGCAGACGTTCGATCGGCACACGGCGAAAAATCTCGCGCAATTCCTCGCTTTTTTTGAAGGTAATAATGCCCGAAGCCGAAACATAAAAACCGATGCCGAGCGCAAAATCGGCCAACGCCGCCGACGACGAAAAACAATGCAACTCGCCATTAAACTTTTGCCGGCGATATGCCTCGTCCAAAATCTGCATCATATCTTCATCGGCATCGCGATTATGAATAATCAGCGGCAAACCGGTTTCCTGTGCCGCTTTTATATGTTCATGCAAAACTTTAATTTGTGCATCTTTAATATTTGAATTATAATAATAATCCAATCCGCACTCACCAATGCCGACCACATACGGCGACGCTGTTTGCGCCACCAAATCCGCCGCGCTGAAATGCGGATATTTGTCGGCAATTTCCGGATGCACCCCGACCGTGGTATAAATATTCTGATGCTTGGCACAAAATGCCGTCTGCCGCGGCATGTCGGCTATATCATCGCACACATCCAACATATATTGAACACCGGCGTTGCGGGCGCGGTCCACCGTTTCTTCCCGATCCGCATCAAAATCCGCCGCATTGATATGGCAATGACTATCCGTAAACATCAAAGCACTTTCCCTATTTTATAGAGCAAATTCACCAGCATCTGCCGCTTGTCCATATTGACACTTGCACAATCGGCAAACATCCGCTGCGTTTCGTTCCAACAAACATACAGACTTTCTTTATCGCTCGCTTCCGGCATATTGTCTTTTAAAAACTTCAAAATAAGCTCCTGCAACATGTCAAATTTATCGACATCGGCCGACATCGCGGCGCAAAATTTCAACAGCGCATCGGTATTCATCTTATTTTTGGCATACAGCAAAGCACACAGCTCGTCATAAATGTCGGCGGCATCTTCGTCAGCATACAAAATAGCACGCCCGATACTGCCGTTGCTCATCGGTGCAATCTTGGCAATTTGCGCTTCCGATAACGCGGAACGATAGCGTCTGAGCAAACTGGCAACCTCGTCGGTATCCAGCGCGCGGCACGGCAATTTGGCACAGCGCGATTGTATGGTCGGCAACAAAATTCCCGGATTATGGCTGATTAACAGCAAAACCGTCTTCACCGGCGGCTCTTCCAAAATTTTCAACAGCGCATTGGCGGCGTTTTTATTCATATCGTCGGCACTGTCTATAATCACAACCCGCCACCCGTCATTAAACGAGGTTTTCGTTAAAAATTCATTTACCTTCCGGATATCATCAACCCGGATAAAAGCCGATCTTTTCAGCGCCGACAACTCTTCATCGCTTAAACTTTCGCCTTTACGTAAAGCCGACAGAATTTTTTTGCGATCCGTTTCAATATAGTCGCGTTCAATCACCAATAACTCCGGATGTGAACCGCCGGCC
>JAGCYN010000120.1 GCA_017960745.1 Alphaproteobacteria bacterium
ATACAATAAAGAGCGGTATAGCATACCGTCAAAATTCATTCTTTGCTCCGGCCTTGTTTGTATTATTCTTCTTCGTTATTAAAACGCGGCGGGAGTTGTTTATCTTAACCCTAACTTGCATCATGCGTTGTCTGATGTTGTTTTTTTGTTTTCTCAGATTCTCTCAATTCAAAACAACACGATGACAACTGACAGCACATAGAATAAATGATAAAATAAAAAAAACAACATATATTTTCATTTAGTGCAAAAAAACTTCGAATATTAACAGATTGGTAATATGTCAAACATATACTGAACCCGAATTTATGGGAATAAAAATGGATTTGTTGAAAAGATTATTCATTTTCGGCTGTTTAATGCTGGCATGTTTTTTAATACAGACGACGAATCTGTATGCATCAACCGGTATTAAGGATATGCGCGTCGGCAACCAAACCGACGGCGCCCGCATTGTTTTTGATATGAACAAAAACGTGAATTATCGGGTGTTTTTGCTGAATAATCCGCGGCGCGTGGTGGTTGATTTATCCGATTCCGATATCGGACAATTGCTGACCAAAACCAAAAATCAGGTGGTTGATAAAATCAGAGTCGGTAAAATGACGGACAATGATAAACGCGTTGTCTTGGAAATTTCGCGTCCGGCCGTGGTTAAAAAGGCCTTCATTTTGCCGCCGCAAAGCGGACAGAACTGGCGTTTGGTAATTGATTTGAGAATTGTGGCACCTCGGGAGTTTGATGCTAAAGTGGGCAATAAAGACGTTGTGACGAACAACACAAAATTTGCCCCGCGGGAAGATGAAAAACAAAGTTCTTATGCTTATGAAGAAAAAAGTGCCGCTAAAATCAGCAGCGGCCATAAGCACATTGTGGTCTTGGATCCGGGGCACGGCGGTAAAGATCCGGGGGCCATCGGTGCTTATGCCAAAACGTATGAAAAGAATATTACGTTGGCTATGGGCAAGGAATTAAAACAAATTTTGCAGCAAAAGGGATATGAGGTTTATTTAACGCGCGACCGCGATATCTTTATCCCGTTACGGCAACGCATTAAAATTGCGCAGAAATATAAGGCGGAATTGTTTATGTCCATTCATGCCGACAGTGCTCAAAATCGCAATGCAACCGGACTTTCGGTTTATACTTTGTCGGATACGGCATCCGATAAAGAAGCGGCAGCTTTGGCTGAACGCGAAAATAAAGCCGATATTATCGGCGGTATTGATTTGGGCGGTAACAGCAAGGAAGTTAACGATATTCTGATTTCGCTTTCGCAGACCGATACCCGCAACAAATCGTCCAAATATGCCACCTATCTGGTACAGGAAATGTCAAAAGGTGTGAAATTGGTTAAAAATACGCACCGTTTTGCCGGATTTGCGGTGTTGAAAGCGCCGGATGTGCCTTCGGTTTTGCTGGAAATGGGGTATCTTTCGAACCGCACCGAGGAAGCGAATTTGAAAACACCTTACTATCGCAAAAAATTAGCCGAGGCGGCGGCACGGGCAATTGATCGCTATTTCAAAGATCCCGAAATCGCTTCATATTAACAACTTTTTTATTGCAATTTTATGAGATTGTAATACATTTCAACTAAATTGAACCAAAAAAACGGATTGCAATGCTTAAATTTATATCATATATGGCCAGTTTGGCATTTTTTACGCTTATTTTGTTGATTGTCGGCGTTACTTACGAGGTTGCGAAGATTAACATTTCGATTCCGGATTATCGTCAGTTGGCAGACTATGCACCGCCGGTAACCACGCGTCTTTTTGCCGGCGACGGACAGGTTATGATGGAATATGCCGCCGAAAAGCGACTTTTTGTGCCGGAAGAAAAAATTCCGGACATTATCAAAAAAGCGTTTATTGCCGCGGAAGATAAGCATTTTTACAGCCATGCAGGGTTGGATTATCTCGGCATATTGCGCGCCGTCATCGGAAATTTGCGTAAAATCGGCACCGGTAAAAGACCGGCCGGCGCATCGACCATTACCCAACAAGTGGCGAAAAACTTTTTGCTGAGTTCGGAGCTTTCTTATACCCGTAAAATCAAAGAAGCGATTTTGGCACGCCGCATCAATAAGGCCTTTACCAAAGAACACGTTTTGGAATTGTATCTGAACGAAATTTATTTGGGCAATCGCGCTTACGGTGTTGCCGCCGCCGCCATCAACTATTTCGGTAAGGCGTTGGCTGAACTGACGCTTGAAGAAGTGGCTTATTTGGCAGCTCTGCCGAAAGGTCCGAATAACTATAATCCGGTTACCCATTATGATGCGGCTATTCAGCGCCGCAATTGGGTGCTTTCACGGATGCTCGAGGACGGATACATTACCGAAGAAGAAGCCAAAACCGCGATGGAAAAACCGCTGAAAGTGGTGAAGCGCAAAAGCGGCTTTTTGAAAGATACGGAATATTACAGCGAAGAGGTACGTCGCACCATCAGTAATAACTTCGGCGATGAAGCACTGTATCAGGGCGGTTTGATTGTGCGTACCACCGTTGATCCGCGCTTGCAAAGTATGGCCACGCAGGCTTTCCGTAAGGGATTGTTGGCTTATGACCGCCGTCACGGTTGGTATGGCGCGACCGCCAACATTCAAATTGATGAAAATTATAAAGAAAATCTGCAGAAAGCCGAGTTGCCGAAAGGTGCTGAGCCGTCATGGCAGAAAGCCGTTGTGATTAAGGTGACGAAAGATAAAGCCGAAATTGAAACCGCGGAGGGTAAAGAAGGCAAAATTTTGATGTCGACGCTCGGTTGGGCACGTCACGCCGAAAAAGGACAGAATATGGGACCGGTGCCGACTTCGGCGGAACAGGTTCTGCAAAAAGGTGATGTGATTTATGTGGAAGCCATCAAGGATAAAAAGGGCGAGTATGAGCTGCGTCAAATTCCGCGGGTTGAAGGCGGTATGGCGGTAATGGATCCGCATACCGGCAAAGTTTTAGCTTTGGTCGGCGGTTTTTCGTTTGCCAAATCGCAATTTAACCGCGCCACGCAAGCTTATCGTCAAACCGGTTCCAGCTTTAAGCCGTTTGTATATTTAACGGCCTTGGAACTCGGTTATTCGCCGACGGATTTGATTTTGGATGCGCCGTTTGTGTTGGATCAGGGCGTCGGAATGCCGAAATGGAAACCGGTGAACTATTCCAAGAAATTTTACGGACTGATGACTTTGCGCCGCGGCGTTGAACTTTCAAAGAACCTGATGACGGTGCGTTTGGCTCAGGATATCGGAATGGATAAAATCGTTGAAATGTCGCGTCGTGTCGGGGTGAACGATAATTTGCCGCCGTATCTTTCGGCTTCTCTGGGGGCAGCTGATACGCGTGTTATCAATATGGTCGGGGCTTATTGTGTGATTGTTAACGGCGGAAAAAAAGTGCCGCCGTATATGATTGAGCGAATTCAGGATCGTACCGGCAAAACGATTTATCGTCACGAGCAGACGCCGTGTCCGGAATGTGCCGCCGATAAGTGGGAAAATCAGGAAGCGCCGGACTTTAATGTGATCCGCGAACAAGTTGTTGATTCGCTGTCGGCTTATCAAATGACCTCAATTTTGGAAGGTGTGGCCGTGCGCGGTACCGGTGCCAAATTAAACGGCTTGCATCGCCATTTGGCCGGTAAAACCGGTACCACCAATGAAACCAAAGACGCGTGGTTTGTCGGTTTTTCACCGGATTTGGTGGTCGGCGTGTATGTCGGTTTTGATGAACCGGAAAGTTTAGGTCGCTATGAAACCGGTGCACAAGCGGCATTGCCGATATTCTATGACTTTATGGAAATGGCCTTAAAAGATGTGCCGGACACTAGTTTCCGTATTCCTGAAGGCATCAAGCTGGTGCGTGTCAATCCGCAATCCGGAAAACCTTCGGGGCTGGGTGATACGACATATATTGTTGAGGCGCTGAAACCTGATTTTGATTTTAATAATCGCCAACGCGTTATCGGTGAAGACAAGGCGGTTATCGGCGGACCGAAACAAAGTGACGGCAGCGTTCAAATAGGAGGAGAATACTGATGCGGGCGGATTTATACAATATTGCCAACACCATTGAGCAGACGTTAACTTTGCTCAGGAGGTATCTTTGACTATGACAGCGCCAAAGACAAATTGGATGAATTAAATGCGCTGACGGCTGATCCGAACTTATGGAACAATCAGGAAAAAGCACAAAGCCTGATGAGCGAAAAAAATATTTTGGAAGCCAAACTTACCCAATACGAGAATTTTGCACAGTCGCTGGCAGACTACAAAGAAATGGCGGAGTTTGCCGAGGCTGAACATGATGATAATATGCTCGATGAGCTGTTGCAGAATTTAACAACCTTGGAAAAAGAAACCGAACACGCTAAGCTGGAATCGTTATTATCCGGCGAGGCCGACGGTAATGATACGTTTTTGGAAGTTCATGCCGGCAGCGGCGGCACCGAGGCGATGGATTGGGCACAAATGTTGCTTCGAATGTATGTCCGTTGGGCGGAAAATCATCAGTATAAAGTGGAATACATTGAAGAAACACCGGGCGATGTTGCCGGTTTAAAATCCGCGACCATTCGCATTAACGGTCATAACGCCGACGGTTGGCTTAAG
>JAGCYN010000121.1 GCA_017960745.1 Alphaproteobacteria bacterium
AATTGCCATGTTACAACGCGTTGTAAAATATCAGCGCGAACTTCTAAGCCGTAAATGGCGTCGTTAAGTTCAATTGAGCCAACATTTTTATTTTCTAAATTTAAGATGTCCTGTTTCATGTTCTTTTCCTTAAACTTTATTCTGCATTCTCAACCGGAGCTTCGGTTGTCGCAACAGGTTCATCAACTTTTTTCAATCCTGCAGGCATCGGCAAAGCAACTGTTGCCGGCTTTTTAACCGCATCGGTAATTCTTACCCAAGCGTTTTCGGAACCCGGAACACCGCCTTTAACCATAATTAAGCCTCTGGAGGCATCAACCGATACAACCTTCAGGTTTTGAACGGTAACGCGTTCAGCACCCATATGACCGGCCATCTTCTTGCCTTTGAAAACTTTACCTGGATCTTGTCTTTGTCCTGTAGAACCATGTGAACGGTGTGAAATGGAAACACCGTGAGATGCTTCCAAACCGGCGAAGTTATGACGCTTCATAACACCGGCAAAACCTTTACCGATGGAAGTTGCGCAAACATCAACATATTGACCGGCAACAAAGTGTTCCACAGATAATTCGGAACCGACAGATAACAAGCAATCTTCAGAAACTCTGAATTCGCCCAATTTCTTTTTCGGTTCAACCTTAGCCTTGGCAAAATATCCCTTCATCGGTTTGCTGACGTTCTTAGCTTTAATAGCGCCAGTACCGAGTTGTACAGCGTTGTAGCCGTCTTTTTCGGCTGTCTTTACATTAACAACCTGCAAGCCTTCTACGCTCAAAACAGTAACCGGAACATGAGTACCGTCTGCTTGAAAAACGCGGGACATTCCTAATTTTTTTGCGATTAGACCCGTACGCATTATTATTTTTTCCTTTTCTTAATAGGTTGACAATCTTTTTGAGATGCCAACATTAACGTTATTATTACAATTTAATTTCAACATTTACACCGGCAGCCAAATCCAGCTTCATCAAAGCATCAACCGTCTGCGGTGTCGGATCAACGATATCCAAAAGTCTCTTGTGAGTACGGATTTCGAACTGTTCACGAGATTTTTTATCTACGTGAGGAGAACGGTTAACCGTAAATTTCTCAATTTTACTCGGAAGAGGAATCGGTCCTCTTACGCTTGCGCCTGTTCTTTTGGCCGTATGCACAATCTCTGCAGTAGAAAGATCAAGCAATCTGTGATCAAAAGCCTTCAGGCGGATTCTTATGTTTTGTGTATCCATTTATACTTTTCCTATAACTAAACGGCAAAAAACTCCATTATGGAACCCTGCCATCTAAAATTTGTTAATTCCGAACAAACACTTTCGCAACAAAGGTTTGCACTATATTTTATATTTGCTTCGCTGCGAGGTAAACCCTCTCAAAACAATTGTTGTAGCGCGCTTATAACATAAGCAAAAGTTAATTTCAAGTAAAAAAATGCAAATTTTTAAAAAAAATGACAGAAACCACATTTTGAGTCAAAATCGAGTATAAAATGCCTGCAACGACTCTGTTTTCCGAGAACGCGGTTTTGATTTTTGCAAAATCATATAATATGGTATATACTATTAAAAATATAAACTTTTTAATTGCAATTTATATTATAATGGTATATTTTTAAGAAAAAGACAACTTGGAAAAGATAATGACAATACAAATTCGCCGTGTGATTTCCGTTTTTGATAAAAAAACCACCATGAGGTTGACGCAAACCGAATGGATTATCCTTAACCATATTTGCCGCCAGGAAAAAATCAATCGCAAAAAGCTGTTGGAAATGATTGAAGAAAAACGTGATACCGCACTCGGTCTGACACCTGCCGTCAGACTCTTTTCTTTATTATATTTATATAACCAAACAGACGGCAACACCCACCCGATTACCGGCATAGAAAATATTATGGATGCAATGTAAAAAACTAAAGGCGTACAAATTCAAAGAAAACCGGACGCCGACCTTCGCGGATGGCCTTGCGCTGATATTTGGTTTCAAACCAATCACGCGGCGGATAGCGCCAATCATCGGAACATTGTGCCGTCCATCTGAAATCAGCATTGCGATGCATCACCTCAAGCGTCCATCTTTTATAAATCGGATGATCGGTTGCCACTTGCAAAATACCGCCTTTTTTCAAAATGCGCGCCAGCTCTTTTAAATTATCCGGATTGATAAAACGGCGTCCGGCGTGTTTATTTTTCGGCCACGGATCCGGAAACAGCAAAAACACTTTATCGAATGAAGCATCCGGCAGGGCATTGAACAATAACCGCACATCATCATCAAAAACGCGGATATTGTCTTCTCTGTCTGCTCGTATTGAAATTTTTTCGGCGTTCTCCACATCGTCGCCTTCTTTAACACCAGTCAGCAGCGTCAATAAATTAGCCACACCGTTTTTATAAACCTCAACACCGATAAATCCGGCATCCGGCTGTGCCTTGGCAATACCGGCCAAATGTTCGCCGTCACCGAAACCTATTTCTAAACAATAGCGCTTTTTCGGCGTTTCGAATAAATCCGGCAACAGAATATGCTGTGTCGGTTTAATCAGAATTTGCGGCAAAAAATTATCAAGCAAAAAGCTCTTCGCTTTGCGAATGGTTCTGCCCTTACGGCGACCGAAAAATTTAGGTTTGGAAATGTCGGGATTCAATTTAAAAATCCTCGTCTTTGTTGGCATCAACCTGAGCCATACCGGCAGTTGACTTCGACAAAGCAACAATTAAATTGAACAGATATTTGGCAATGGCGCGATTTGGAATTTTATAATAAGCACGAACAAGTTCCAAAGTTTCGGCGCGTTTCATCGGATCATCATCAAAAGAATGCTGATTCTCGGCCAAGAACGATCCCTTTTCGGACATATTCAACATTCTCGGGCTTTTTTGTGCCACACTTGCATCCATATCTTCAAAAAAGAAACTCATCGGCACTTCCAGCACGCGGCTGATATCCCAAAGTCTGCTGGCGCCGACTCTGTTCATTCCTTTTTCATATTTTTGAACTTGCTGGAATGTCAACCCCAGCATTTCAGCTAACTGTTGTTGTGTAATGTGCAAAATCGTGCGGCGCAGACGGATTCTCTGACCAACGTGAATATCGACCGGATTTGGTTCATTATCTTCAATTCGACCCCGCAGGGATTTTTTCTGTTTCATATTTCACCTCAATAGTAACAAGTCCTCATAAAATATAATCACAACTTAAAAAATTGTCAATGAAATATCTGATTCAGCGCACATTTCAGATAGCTTTTTCAACACCCGAAATATCCGTAAGCTTTCTTTTGCATAATATAACGGAATATATCTTTCCAAATTTTTTATCAAATTTTAAAAAACTTAGGTTAGGATGAGCGCATCATTAACAACAGAAAAGGAAAAAATCATGAAAAAAGTATTTTTATTTTCAATCTTGGCATTAACGGTCGGATGTGCTGACTTATCTTCTTTAATGGGTGGTTCGTCAGGCGGCACCGCAACCGATTCGAATAAAGCAAAATTAACTTCCTGCATGATGTCTGAAGCCAATACACGCCTGCAAGCCGGCACCCTCTTTAACGACACCGTTATGGCAACCGCCAAAGACATTTCCGGCACCTGCGTTAAAAAACTGGCCTTGGAAAGCATGGGAATCAGCTCGCAAGCGCAATCCGAAGCCGCCAACATCATCAACAGCCTGCGTAATTTAAGCGGCTCATAAACTACCTATTGGTGTATTTATATTATTTTATAATAAATTAGTTGCATTTCAGTTTTTTTGTTGTATAACATATACAATAATATATTGTTTTGAAGGACTGAGATGCGCTCGAACTATAATTACATTTTATTGACATATTTGTCACTGATTACTTTGTTCTGCTTATTATATGCCATAGGCCTCAGAAACGGCCGCGTTTTTTACAATACCGGCTCGCTTTTTGTCATAAACAGTCATTTCTGATAAAAATATCTTTGACATTCTGAAAAATATGGCTATGATAAGCAGAGTTTTCAGTCCCGTGGTGAAACGGTTATCACACATCCTTGACATGGATGAGTCAGCAGTTCAACTCTGCTCGGGACTACCACTTTTCGTTTTTAGGCAGCGAATGTTAACAAAATTAACCGCTAAAATCAAACAATTCCATTTCATCAACGACTATAGCCAAATGTGGCCGTACATCCGTCCTTATTGGGTGCGGGCGCTGTGCGCTGTTTTAATCACGATTCCGATTGGCGCGTTGGATGCCGTCATCGCGTGGGCCTTAAAGCCGTATATGGATGTGATGATGATTGAAAAAAGTGCCAATACTTATTGGATTCCTTTGCTGATTATTGCTTTCAGCGCCGTTCAAGGCATTTTAACTTTCAGCGCTATTTTCTTAAACACCTGGGTTGGAAGCCGTATTGCCTGCGATGTTAAAATCGCCCTTTATCAAAAACTGATGAAATTCGATGCACTTTACTTTGACTCCAACACCTCCGGCAATGTCATGATGCGTTTTAACAACGATGTGGACGCGGCCTGCAGCGGTTTATTAAACAACCTCAAGCAGTTTTCAACGCGCTTCTTTTCTTCCATATCGCTGATCGGAGTGCTGTTTTATAACTCGTGGCAGTTGGCAATTATCGCCGTGGTTGTGCTGTTCTGTGCTTTATTGCCGTTGGCCGGTGTACGTCGTCGTATCAAAGACATCAATAAAAAAACCGTTTTTACCAATGCCGAAATCGTCACGCACTATAATGAAACTTTCGGTGGTCATCGCATTATTGCTTCTTACAACCTTTATGACTACACCAACAGCCGCTTTGATGATACGCTGAAACGCGTGTTCAAACTGGGCATGAAAATGGTGCAGCGCACCGGCTTATTGTCGCCGTTGATGCACTTTGTGGTTTCGCTCGGTATTGCACTGGTAATCTGGACCGGAAGCTATTTGATTATATCGGGACAAATCACCGCCGGCAATTTTGTTTCTTTTGTGGCCGCGCTGATTTTATTGTATAATCCGATTAAGGGTATCGGCAACAATTTTAACAATGTGCAAATCGCGCTGATGGCCATGGAACGGGTTTTCGAGCTGTTAAAGAATGAACCGGCCATCCAAGATACACCGAATGCCAAGGCGCTTAAAGAAATCAAAAAATCGATTGAATACAAAGATGTTTGCTTTGAATACATTACCGGCAAACCGGTGTTGGATCACATCAATTTAACCATCAAGAAGGGCGAAACGATTGCGTTGGTCGGCAATTCCGGCGGCGGCAAAACAACGTTGGTTAATCTGTTGCCGCGTTTTTATGACGTCACCGACGGCAAAATTCTTATTGACGGCAAAGATATCCGCGACTATACGCTCACCTCGCTGCGCGATAATGTCGCCGTTGTTTTCCAAGATAATTTCTTGTTTGACGGCACCGTCCGCGAAAATATTATGCTCGGCAACGAAAATGCCTCCGAGCAAGAACTTCAAAGCGCCGTTGAAAACGCGTATGTCAGCAATTTTGTGCAAGATTTACCAAACGGTTTGGATACCCAAATCGGCGAGCGCGGCACCCTGCTTTCCGGCGGACAGAAACAGCGGATTGCGATTGCCCGCGCCTTTTTGAAAAACGCCCCGATTGTGATTTTGGACGAGGCAACATCAGCTTTGGATAATAAATCGGAAAAAGTTGTTCAGCAGGCTATTGAAAACCTGATGAAAGACCGAACGGTTATTGTGATTGCCCACCGTTTATCCACCGTTCGCAATGACGATAAAATCATTGTTGTGAACTACGGCAAGATTGCTGAAAGCGGCACCCATAACACACTAATTAAAAAGAAAGACGGCATTTACGCCGCCCTTTATAAAGCACAACTGAAGTAATCAGTTTCCCAAAATATGACAGTACGGTTAAATGTTAACGGAATTCCGTGTTTTTTTGCTTTTTATAATTGATTTTGAATAATTCTCATATTAAAAGTAGTGTATGTTTAATTTAATCATGATTGGGAATAAAACATTATGAAAACAATATTGGTAACCGGAGGCTCAGGCTTTCTCGGATCTCATTTGTGTGCCCGTTTATTAAAAGACGGAAACAAAGTTATATGCGTTGACAACAACTACACCGGCAGAATGTGCAACATTGAAGATTTGTTGGATAATCCGAATTTTAAGTTTATTTTGCATGATATCTGCAACCCGCTGGAAGTCAGCGAAAAGTTAGATCAGATTTATAATTTGGCTTGTCCGGCATCGCCGCCGGCTTATCAGGGCAAACATTCCGTTGAAACCACCAAAACCTGCGTTTTGGGCGCGTTGAATATGTTGGAATTGGCACGCCGAAACAATGCTGTTATTTTACAATCCTCAACTTCGGAAGTTTACGGCGAGCCTTTGGTACATCCGCAAGTCGAAAACTATCGCGGCAATGTAAACCCGAACGGCATTCGTGCTTGCTACGATGAAGGCAAACGCTGTGCCGAAAGTCTGTTTTGCGATTATTACCGCCATTTCGGTGTGGAAGTTAAAATCATTCGTATTTTTAACACCTACGGACCGAATATGAATCCGGATGACGGTCGCGTGGTTTCTAACTTTGTCTGCCAAGCGCTGCAAGGCAAAGATATCACTATCTACGGCAGCGGCGACCAAACACGTTCTTTCTGCTACGTTGATGATTTGATTGAGGCCATGGTGCGCATGATGAATTCCGAAAAAGGCTTCATCGGTCCGGTAAACACCGGCAACCCGAATGAAACCAGCGTCAAAAAATTTGCCGAACTGGTTTTACAAAAAATCGGCGGTCCTTCAAAAATCGTTCACAAAGAACTGCCGGCCGATGATCCGACGGTTCGTCAGCCGGACATTTCGTTGGCGCGACAGAAATTAAACTGGTCGCCGCAAGTGTCGCTTGATGAAGGCTTGGATAAAACAATTGCTTATTTCAAGAAACAATTAAAATTGTAACGCGAAACAACATTCTTTTTTAAGGTCTCATTTTGATGAGACCTTTTTTTATAACAAAAAAGGCGGGATAAAACCACCCGCCTTTGATGTTTCTACTTAAGCACATCGACTTTATTCATACTCACTTTGCAAGTCGCCGATGTTGACTTCACTGTATGCCGGGCAAGCCGTACCGCTCTTGATACAGAGGTAAC
>JAGCYN010000122.1 GCA_017960745.1 Alphaproteobacteria bacterium
AATAAAATCGCCGCATTATATTCTCATTGCTGTTTATATATAAACTTTGCCTCTAAGTATAACGATGACGATTTAAAAAAGGTTTAATAAAATGAGGTTTTATGGTTTACAAACGCGCAAAAAAACAATACGCTAGCGCAGAAAGGATATCATAATGCCAGCACAAGTTCATATAATCGGCGCCGGATTGGCCGGTAGCGAAGCGGCATGGCAGTTGGCCTCGCGCGGGGTTGCTGTCAAGATTTTTGATATGAAACCGCAACGATTTTCGCCGGCGCATAAAAATGCCGATTTTGCGGAATTGGTGTGTTCCAATTCGTTGCGTTCCGATGATGCGGCGCATAATGCCGTCGGCTTGATGCACGAAGAAATGCGGCGCTTCGGTTCGTTGATTATGCGGTGTGCCGATGCTTGCAAAGTGCCGGCCGGTGGTGCGTTGGCGGTTGATCGCAACGGTTTTGCCCGTATGGTAACGGAACAGTTGCGGCAACATCCGCTGATTGAAATTGTTGCGCGGGAAATTACCGAATTTCCGAGTGCCGAAGCCCCGCTGACGATTATTGCCACCGGACCGCTGACCAGTGCGGATTTTATTGATGCAATTTTGCGGCAAGTTGATCGACAATCACTTTCTTTTTATGATGCCATTGCACCGGTGGTTTATAAAGACAGCATCGATTTTACCAAGGCATGGTACCAGTCGCGCTATGATAAAGGGGATAAGTTTGATTACATCAATTGCCCGCTGAACAAAGAACAATATTATCACTTTGTGGAGGCTTTGCTGGCGGCGGAAAAAATGCCGTTTCACGATTTTGAAGAGCCGCATTATTTTGACGGCTGTCTGCCGATTGAAGTGATGGCGGAACGCGGTGTCGATACGCTGATGTTCGGTCCGATGAAACCGGTCGGTCTGACCAATCCGCATATGAGCGAAAAGCCTTATGCCGTGGTGCAGCTGCGGCAAGATAACAAAGAGGATACGCTGCGCAATATCGTCGGTTTTCAGACCAAATTGAAATATGGCGAGCAGGAAAGAATTTTCAGAATGATTCCGGGGTTGGAACAGGCGGTTTTTGCGCGTTTGGGCGGCATTCACAAAAATACGTTTATTCGCAGTCCGTGGCTGTTAAACGAATATTTACAGTTGAAAACACAGAAGAATATTATGTTTGCCGGTCAAATCAGCGGTTGTGAGGGTTATGTAGAAAGTGCCAATGTCGGCATGTTGGCCGGATATTATGCATCGTGTCTGGTCAATGACAAAACACCGATTGTGCCGCCGGCAACCACAGCCACCGGCGCCATGTTGCGACACTTGCAAGACACCACCGGTGATTATCAGCCGATGAATATCAACTTCGGGATTTTTCCGACCATTCAAGGCGAAATCACGGCCAACGGTAAGTTTCGCAAAATTAAAGGGGCTGATCGCAAAGAGGCTTATTGCAAGCGCGCATTAGCGGACTTTGCACAATGGTTGGAGAGCATCAATGATTGAAGAAAATGCGCTTTTACCGTTGATTGATCGCCGGCATCTTGCCTTGTTTCAAGACTATATGCGGTATTTGCGGTTGAGCGAAAAACAGTTTTTTAATCCGGCCATTGAAACAGGCCTGAAAGCCGAAAAACTGCGGTTGCTGGATAGAGCCGTGCGGCGGGATTTTCCGCTGAAAAATAATTTTCTGGCACGTTTGCAACACGCCTTTGTGCGCGAAAATTTATCGTTGTATTTGTTGCTTGATGTGTTGCAGGGGTGGCGCTACTATGCGGCGGAAAAAAAGTTGCCGAACGAAAAACGCTTTACCGAAATCTGCGGTTATGTATTTGCACCGTTGGCGCGTTTGTTGATGGTTTTGCATAACGAAGGACCGAGCACCTATCAGCCGATGACGGCGTTGCTGGTCAGCTTATATTTGATGCAACTGTCGGAAAATGAAACGCAAAAGGTGATGAACAGTAAAATTTCAAAAAGAAATAAATTAAATAAATTCAGAGGACTATATAACGATTCTAAAGTTATACTTCAAATTATAAACTCAAAAAAATTAAAGTTCCGCTTGGCAAAATTGCTCAATTTGCAACGCCTGAAAATCGAAAAAATGGAAAAGAATAAACAACTGACAATCGGAACGCTTGACGCCATGCGTATATTTTTGTATAGTGTTATTCAGTTTTTATGCGTGAAAAAACGCACGATTTGCAAAAAAGGAATATAGATGCTGTCTGTCGGCGACATTGTGAAAAAAGTTCAACCTTCGTTGTTTTGGTGTATGCGCGGAATCGAGCGCTCAAAGCGCGAGGCGATTTATACGTTGTTTGCTTTTTGCCGCCATTTGGATAATATCGTGCGTTCATCGATGCCGTTGGCGGAAAAAATGGAGCTGCTCAGCGCCTGGCAGGAAGAGTTGGATAATATTTACGATAAGAAAGTTCCGGCCACCAATATCGGGCGCAAAATTTATAAAAACTGTATTCGTTTTGATTTGCCTAAAGACGCCTGGATGGCAATTTTGCAAAGTGCGATGACCAATGTGGAATCACCGCTGTTGGCGCCGGATGTAAAGACTTTTGACGAATATCTGCAAGGGGCGGGGATTGTGCCGATGCGTTTGGCGTTGGCCGTTCTTTCCAATTCGCATCCGTCGGCGAACAACGAACTGGCCCGTTATTTGGGGCGTGCGGTGGTGTTGACGTATATTTTGCGCGATGTTAAAGATGATGCCAAATCCGGTCGCTTTTACATTCCGAATGAGGTGCTTGAAATGGCACACATCGTGAAAGATGAACCGCGCATGATGGTTGAAGATAAAAATTTGTATCTGGCGCGTGAAATTCTTTCGGTGCAGGCCGAGAAAAGTTTCGGAAACGCCGATCGCCTGCTGAGTAAGATGAGCAAGCGCGATGTGATGCCGCTGCGACTGATTAAGAATGTCTGTCACTGCCAGTTTGATATGATGAAAAATCGGGGCTGGGAGATTATTTCGCCGAAACCGAAGATCAATTTGATCAAAAGTTTGGATATTATGTACCAAACGATGTTTAAATAAACGATTGCAGAACAAAACATTTTTTCAAATTTCCGATTGACGCTCGGCCGGATATGTGCTAAACTACGGGTAATTTCTTTACAAGTATGACAATTATGAGATTAACTATATAATTATTCACTTTAAAACGCACAAACCATGACGTACGGAAGATATTATCCCGAAAGAAGGATACCGAAGTTCGGTTGTACCGTTCTTGTGATTGTTTTTGTTGCGCTGATCGTCTTTTTGCTGTTTTTCACATAGCAAGCGGACATTGACGAAAAGGGGAACTTATGCCTGATGCATAAATTCCTCTTTTTTTTGTCTGAATATTGACAAATTAGCAATAATTTGCTAGAGTCTGAAGAGGAGTTTTTGAATGAGTAACATTGTTGTCCCTAATTTTCATCGTGATGCCGATTTTCAGGACTGGGTTGCAAGCCTGTCCGAAAAGGAGATTCAGACGTGGCGTACCAAAGACTGGAATGCGATGTTTGAAAAGCTTGAGCATTATGTTGATAACAACAGAATGTTGCGTTTGAAGTGTCGTTTTCATAACTTTTTCAATAATTCCAAGCGTTATATGCCGGTCGCTGTTTTTATGTCACGGGACAGCCGGAACGTGGCGGCCTTAACCAAACTTTATAAAAATTTTCGTTTAGAGCCGGCACAATTTGATATTATTCGTCGTACCGCGCGGCAAGCCGGTCAATTTTTGGCGATGAAATCGGATGTTCATCTTGAAAAGATTGCGTTGATGTCGCATATCAGAAGTCATGCCGAATATGAGAAAGTGGCGCAACTGGCGTCTGATATTGTGTTGCAACAAAGCGAATATGCGCCGCAATATAAAGAACGGATGGCGGTAAAGTCTGAATTTGCGGAAAAGCAAAAGTTCGGCGGCGTGGCTCATTTGCGCGACTCGCGGTATCCGTTGGAGATTATTCAGCCGACGATTTATTATGGTTTCGGCGGTGACAGTTTTGCCGAACTGATGTTTCATGAATCGGCACATGCGTATTTGCAAACAGGAACGGCAATGCAGGAAAAATTGGCTGATCGCGGTATCTATCCGTTGGCGGAAATGGATAGAGATTTTTATCGGCTGATGCGTTATAACTATACTTTTTATCTGCCGTCGGAAGGGGTTGTTAAATCTTTGCGCAATTATTTTAAGCGCGATAACGGGTTGCAAAAATATGATGATGCGGCGATGTTTATGAAGGGCTATCAGCGGCAGCCGGTTGAGAAATACAGCTATATATACGGCATGGAGGCTGAGCGGGCTTATCGGCGTGATAAAAAACAATTATCCGAACGCGGGGCGTTGTCAATGTTGCAGGTTTTGGGCGTTACCTGCGGCTATCCGTACGATGTTACC
>JAGCYN010000123.1 GCA_017960745.1 Alphaproteobacteria bacterium
AGCGATGATTGCCGCCGGACACCGTAAAATTGCCGAGATTTTGATTGTGGCCGACACCGAAAGCATTGTGCCTTGCGGCAATTGTCTGCAGAAAATTGCCGAATTTGCCGACGACAAAACGCTTATTCACAGCGCCGATTTGAAAGGCGTGGTCCGCACCTTTAAGCTCGGCGAATTGCTTTGTGTTAACTTCAAGGCCGAGGATATGAAAAATGCTTGATAACGCTGCTCAATATTTAAAAGAAAAAATTGGCGATTTTCAACCTGATACAGCAATTATTTTAGGTTCTGGTTTAGCTTTATTAACCGCCGAAATCCAAAATCCGATTATTATTCCTTACGCCGAAGTGCCGGATTTTCCGCAGACCTCCGTCGAAGGGCATGTCGGCTGTTTTTACATCGGCACCATCGGCAAGCACAAAGTGATTTGCATGCAGGGGCGTTTCCATCTTTATGAAAACATTGATCCGCGCGTTATTCACGCCATTATGTGCATTTTTCAAAAACTCGGCGTTACCCGAATGATTATCACCAACGCGGCCGGTTCTTTGCGGCAAGATATGCTTCCGGGCAGTTTGATGCTGATTACCGACCATATCAATTTCAGCGGCAGAAACCCGTTAATCGGCACGCAGAAGCACCCTAAATTTACGGATTTAAGCCAAGCGTATGACCTTGATATGCGCAATAAAATCAAGCAAATTGCCGAACGCGAGGGCGTTAAGCTGTATGAAGGCGTTTATCTGATGGTGCTCGGTCCGAACTATGAAACACCGGCGGAAATTCGGATGTTCCGCAATTTCGGCGCCGATGCCGTCGGCATGTCCACCGTTCAGGAAGTACTTTCCGCCGTCAGTCTCGGTATTAAAGTCATCGGCATTTCGGCGATTTCGAATCTCGGCACCGGCATGACGGATGACCGTCCGAATCACGAAGAAGTGATGATTAACGTTGCCGAATCAATTGAAAGCATCAGCTTGCTGGTTAAACTGTTTTTGGAGGAAAATTAAGATGTTACCGCAGGAAATTATTCGCTGTAAACGCGATAAAGGTATTCTTTCCGGCCAACAAATACGCGATTTTATCAACGGCGTTGTTAAAGGTCAGGTGGCTGACGAGCAAGTGGCGGCCATGACCATGGCGATTTTCTTAAACGGTCTGAACCGGCAGGAAACCTTAGATTTAACCCTCGCTATGCGCGATTCCGGTGAAATTTTGACTTGGGATGACTTTGACAAGCCGATTGTCGATAAACACTCCAGCGGCGGTGTCGGCGACAAAGTCAGTTTGATGCTGGCGCCGATTCTGGCGGCCTGCGATGTGTATGTACCGATGATTGCCGGTCGCGGTTTGGGGCATACCGGCGGCACGGTGGATAAACTGGAATCTATTCCGCACTACAACACCATGACTGATAACGATACTTTCCGTCGCACGGTTAAAGAAGTCGGCTGTGCTATTATCGGACAAACCGGCAAGCTGGCGCCGGCCGATAAAAAAATCTATGCCATTCGCGATGTTTGCTCCACCGTCGAATCCATTCCGCTGATCACCGCCTCCATTCTTTCCAAAAAATTGGCGGCCGGTTTGCAATATTTGGTGATGGATTTAAAGTGCGGCAACGGCGCTTTCATGAACAATTTTGAAGATGCCAAAGCGTTGGCGCAATCCATTGTGAACGTTGCCAACGGTGCCGGCACCAAGACCACAGCCATATTAACGGATATGAATGAAGTTTTAGGAAAATCAGTAGGTAATGCATTAGAAGTTAAAGAAGCACTTGAATATCTACAAGGGCAAAATATTGATGAAAGATTGGATGCCGTAACCAAAACACTCTGCACCCAACTGTTACTCCAAAGCCAGCGTTGCTATTCACAAAATGAAGCCGACACATTGTTCCGCGAGGTCTTGGCTTCCGGCAAGGCGCTGGAGAAATTTGCCAAGATGGTTGCCGCGCTCGGCGGACCGCAAGACTTTGTTGAAAAAGCCGATACCTATTTGCCGCAAGCCAAATTCAGCAAGCCAATTTACGCCAAACAAAGCGGCTTTGTCCGCTCAATGGATACACGCGCCATCGGGCTCAGCATTATCAAAATGCGCGGCGGTCGCACCATTCCGGGACAGAAACTGGATTTAGCCACCGGCTACACGCAGTTTGTTCAGGTCGGCGATAAAGTGGATACCCAAACGCCGTTGGCGATTGTGCATTATCAGGATGAGGCGCAATACGAAACCGCGCGTCAGGACGTTTTAGAGGCCGTACAAATCGTTGATAAGCAATCGGCGGTTCTGACACCGATTTTGCTGAAAATCTAAAAAATCAAGCCTCCGAACGCCAAATCGGAGGCTTTTTTTATATCTTATACGCTAATCAGCCCGCGCGCGAATGCATACACGGCAAAAATGGCCACACACACCATTCCCCAAACGATAATTTCCTCGCCGACCGAGAAAAATTCCTTGTTTTTACCATGTTGCTTTTGCGCCCAAATATAAAACGGTATGCCGATTGCCATAAAAATCACCGCCATCAGCAAATATTGCAAACCGGCAGCATAAATCAGCCACACAGCATACAGCGAACCGACAATACCGGAAAACAGCGCCTCGGCACGGCTGATGCCGACGTTGGCGGCATATTCATGGTCTTCGCAGATTTTCCACAAATAGGCACAACTGGAAAGGTATGCCGGCAGCACCATTACCCCGGTAATGCTGAGCATGGTGTTCCACGCGTTGCCGGAAAAATACACCATCAGCATAAACAGCTGCATCAAAGCGCTGGTTACCCACAGCGAAACGCTTGGCGAGCCTTGTTTGTTTTCCTTGGCAAACTCGGCCGGAAAAGTGCCGTTTTCGGCGGCGGCCTGCGGAATTTGCGCCGTAACCATGGTCCAGGCGAGCCAGCTGGTTAACACCGAAATAATCAGCCCGATGTTCATCAGCCATGCGCCCCACTTACCGACAATTTGTTCCAAAATGCCGGCGGTTGACGGGTTGGCAAATTTAGCAAGTTCCGCTTGCGAAAACAAGCCGTACGGCAACAGCGAGAGCAAAACATAAATCAACAGACAACCGCTGAAACCGAGGAAGGTGGCGCGGCCGACCGTTTTTGCCGATTTGGCGTGCTTGGACATCACCACCGCGCCCTCAATGCCGATAAACGACCACAAGGTTACCAACATCGTGCTTTTGATTTGCGTGCTTAAAGCGCCGAGTTTGGCCGAATCAACCGTGCTGTCGCCCCAAAAATCGAACTCAAATTTATCCAAATGAAACATTATGGCACAGATCACAATAAACAGCAGAAGCGGCACAATTTTCGCCACCGTGCCGATGAGGTTCACGATGGTGGCCTGTTTGATGCCGCGCAACACCAGCCAGTTGAAACCCCAGATTAAAAGCGAACCGCCGATAATGGACGGCAGATTGTTGCCACCGGTGAAATGCGGCGGAAAGAAATAATTCAGCGCATCCATGGTAATCACGGCATAACCGACGTTGCCGCAAATCTGACACAGCCAATACGACCAGCCGATGGTAAAGCCGATATAAGGGCCGAAACCGGCGCGGCTATACATATAAATACCGGCGGTTAAATCCGGCTTGGCCACGGACAGAATCCGGAATGTGTTGGCAATAAAAAACACGCCGACACCGGTAATCATCCACGCCAGCAACACCGCTCCGGCCGAAGCGCCGGCCGCCATATTTTGCGGCAAGCTGTAAATACCGCCGCCGATCATTGAACTGATAACGATGGCTGCCAGTGCCCACACGCCCAAACCGTCATTGTCTTGCGGAGCAGTTGCGGTTGATGTTGATTTTTTTTCTTTTTGAAACATCATTTTTCCTTTCAAATAAAAGGGCAGTGTTTAACCACCACCCTGCCCCTAAATTATGCCTTTGCCGGTTCTGCCGTTTCAAAGTTTAAGAACCCGAGAGCTGTCAAACAATATGCAAACTGATCGGTTACATTGATGTAATTATGCCACATTTGGAACTCGCTGTGTTTTTCCACGCCGCGGATATCCAACTCGTGTTGTAATGATTTATTGAGCCACATTTCGGCGTGTCCGCGAGCGATGTCATCATCAATATGAGTATCAAAATATTCGACATATTCGGCTGCCCAACCGCCGATAAGCTCGCCGTTTGCATCCTTACCCCAACAAATACCGACACCGGTGGCAATCGCTTTATGATCATCGCGTGAGGCACCGTTACCGGCCATAATCACTTCCAGCACCGCACCGTGTTTGAATTGATTAACCACGCGGTCGACCGGCACAATATTACCGTAAATTTCCTTCGGCAAAACCGAGGTGTACGGAATGACATTGAAGTTTTCAATTCTTGCCTGCATTAAGGCCGAATCATAGCAAAAGGTTTCAAACGGCTGCGGCGGAATGCCCTCGTCGGCCTGTCCGGCACCGCCGGTAATAAAAGCTAAAGTCGGATAGCGAACACCATAAGTCATCTTTTTTCTCCTTAAAAAATTAAAACAAATACACGCAGATGACTTATGCTCTTTTGCCCGGCTTTCAACATAACCGTTGGGACAGGAAAAATAAAATTGACATTATTCACTTTCGCGCTTAGATTCTTATATAGGTGAAAGAGATTTCACCGAGGGCGTCAGAAACCCTTCAGAAATTTATGCACTGCGCCCTTTCTGACTCCTAATATCAACTATTTAAAATATTGGGAACAGTACCATCAAAAATGTTTGGAACTGGTTCGCAACAAAATATTTTTTCCGCAGTATTTGCCTATCTTCCATCGCTATCTTTTCCATCTTTTTGCACATAAAAAATTTCGGCAACTGGAATTTTGGTTTAAAATATATCAATGGTGTAAAAATCATTTTTAAGATGAACTAATATATCTTTGCAACTATTGTAAAAAAAGCAAGAGTTTTTTACACTCTTGCTTTTTTCATATTCTGCTCCATTGTCATGCTCTATTCTTAATAGTACTCTTCCTCATCCGCATCTTATAACAACATTTTAATCTCGTTATTTCCAACCATTACTTTCCATAAAGGCATCAATAACGAATTTGGTCGTAGGATAATAGTACATCATGACTATTCCCTCCATTATTAACCATGGTATTAAGATATACTTTAATGCTAAATAATCATCTTTTGTACAATCAAACCATTTCTTTTCTAAAACATATTCCATAAACAACGGATGGCATATCCAAAAACAAAGGTTAAACAAAAACAGAACTGGAAAAAAGGGTAATATTGTATGTAGCGCTAAGATAATCATCGCATTACAAAAAATTAACAAAGACACAAAATAATAAACTATCTTTATAAGCACTTTTTTTATTGTCTCAGCTATATCCTTTTCTTCCATATTCTGTTCCTTAATTATGCTTTACTATTATGAAGCTTGCAATATTTCATTTGGATAACATACTATGACCACAAACAGCGTTAATATTTCTAAAAACAATATGGGCAGTAATATATATTTTATCTGTAACAATTTATCTTTGCAACACTCAAACCATTTCTTTTTTAAAACATACCGCAAAAATAGCGGATATCCGACAATAAGGCATAAATCAAACAGAAACAGAATAGGAAAAAGAGGCACTATAAAGTGCAATTCAATTAATGCAACAACTCCAAGTGCAAATAACACACTTAATACGAAATCGATACATTGAAACAAAATTGTCTTTATAGCTTCGTCTATATCCTTTTCTTCCATATTCTGTTCCTTAATTATGCTTTACCCTTAGTAGTACTCTTCCTCATCTTCTTTATAAAACATATTTTTCAGTTTGTCAGTTGCTGTTTTCCATAACGGTTTTAATTATAAAATACGTTGCTTTATGATAATACAATAATACTATTACCTCCATTATAACATAAGGCAATAAAATATATTTTATTTTAAGATACTCATCCTTTATGCACTCGACGAACCACTTTCGTTTTAAAACATATCGCAAAAACAGCGGATATCCAACTAAAAAACAAAAATCAAACAAGAACAGAATAGGAAAAAAAGATACTATTTTATGAAATGCTAAAATTGTAAATAAACCAAATAAACCAAATAAAAAAATAACATCACTTATTATTTTCAATGCTAAATACTTAGTCTTTCTTACTATAATCTCTTCTTCCATATTCTGTTCCTTAATTATGCTTTACCCTTAGTAGTATTTTTCCTCATCTTCTTTATAAAACATATTTTTCAGTTTGTCAGTTGCTGTTTTCCATAACTGTTTTGATTATAAAATACGTTGCTTTGTGATAATATAACAATACTACGAGTTCCATTATTAAACATGGAAGCAAAATATATTTTATTTTAAGATAAAAGTTTTTCGTGCATTCAAACCACTTTCGTTTTAGAACATATTTCAAAAACAACGGATGCCCAAACCAGAAACAAAAATCAAACAAGAACAGAACAGGAAAAAAAGGACCAATTTTATGAAATACAATTATTATAAAGATTCCAAATGCAATTAATAAATTGAGTATAAAATCGATACACTTAAAAATATTATTTTTTATAATTTCTTTTTCATCCTCTTTTCCCATATTCTGCTCCATTGTCATGCTCTATTCTTAGTAGTATTTTTCCTCATCTTCTTCTTTCTTATAAAACAATTTTTTTGCTTTGTCAGCAGAAGAATTTATCCCTTGTTTAAAAATTTTTTTGCCAATTTGAACAATAGGTCTTGCCGATGCTCTCCATAATGGTAATTGTTCGAATTTTAATCCAAGCCAGTTGGCTGCTCCGTTTGCCACTAAATTGGTAGCAAAATCATTCCAATTTTCGGCATAACCAGCTGAAGCGTTGAGGGTATCGGTTAAAGCATTCCGTGCCTTGTTGGCAAACGTTGTATCCTTGTACAAATGCATCGGTGTCGTCATTGAGCCGACAAACTCCGCACCACCGTAAATATAAGGATGACGCTGTTGTAAATCGGCTTGCAACTGTCTGGTGGCATCTCGCCCGACTGCATAATTATGCGAATTGCCGATTGTAAGCGCCGTTGCCGTTCCCATGGCTTCGTCAAAATTACCCAAAGTCGCACCGGTCGTATAACCCACCGCAGCCGCCTGCATGGCATCGCCGGTATGATGTGCCCAATCTTTAATTTTATCCCAAGTACTTGTTCGTGATTGGTCTAATTGTTGCTGAACCTCATAGCTCGGCATCACCAGTTGTTGCTCAGAGCCCGCCGGCATCTGCAGTTGCTGACCGCTGTTTGGTGTTTCCTGTTGTATTTGTGTTTGCGGTTGCAAACATTGTTGCTGTTCTTTCTCTCTGGCGCGACGGAAATTGTATTGAATTTCGTCTTGCAGAGAAAATTTAGAGTGATCGACACCGTATTCGTCAATCTGCGTTTTCTCGTCCATGTTATATAATCTCATGGCTTTATCCTTTCATTTAAAAAAACGAAAACCGCACGCTTTCAAACGTACGGTTTTCTTAAAAATTAAACCAAAAAAAAGGAACAACCATCCTTTCAGATTTCGTTCCGTTCCTCAGAATGGAATCTAGACACCTTTCCCATTCTGACAATTTTTGTAGCACAAAGGTGACCAAATGTCAAGATATTTCTTATTTTACGCCCAATAAATCGGAAATTTATAAGAAATAATCTTATTTAACGTCCTATTCGCGTTCGCTGCTGATGATATCCATCGCGCGGTTGAAATCATCGCGGGAGGTATAATCCTCAAGTTTAACCGGCAGTTTGCGCCGCCAGTTCGGATGCTTATCCCTGTCCGTTCCCGGCAGATTTTGCAACACTTCAACCCCGAAAATATCTTCAAGCTGTGCCAAATATACCACCGAACAACCGGCCGCCGCATATTTTTCCACCGCCTCGGTCAAGCCGTTCGGATAACCTTCGCCATACAAACAATCGCCTTGACGCGGTTTATCTTGCGGCCACATGCCGTTATAATCCAACACCCGAAGCAAACGAATACGCTCATCTTCGCGGCCTTTGTATTGGTCATGCCGTTCCGCTTCCGAAAGCATTCCGAGTTGATACATGGTTTCAATATCGCCACCGAACCAACGCATTCTGAGCGGTGCCATATCATGCGTACCGACCGAACAAAATGCCGTCTTCGGAAAATCGTACGGCGCTTTGAAATCGCCCACACCGTTCCAACGTTCCGCCCATACCACGCTCAGCGAATATAAACCGCGGTCGTGCAATTTTTCAATGAAACCGTCCGGCACATTGCCGATACTTTCACCTACCACCATGCACTTGTTCAAATGACTTTCCAGCGCCATAATGCCGAGCATATCATCAAAGTTATAATAAACGTATGTGCCCTCTTCCTTTTCATTATCCGGCAAAATATACAAGCGCATCAGGCTCATCACATGGTCAATTCGGAGCGCCCCCGCACCTTCCATCGCCGCTCGCAAAATCCGAATAAACGGAACATACGCCGCTTCTTTGAGCGCAAACGGATTGAACGCGCCCAACGCCCACCGCTGACCGGTCGGGAAAAAGACATCAGGCGGCGCACCGGCACCGCAGTCTTTAATAAACAGACTCTCGTTCATCCACAACTCAACGCTGTCTTTACTCAACCCCACCGGCAAGTCGCGATACAAACCGATTTTCAAGCCGTAGCTTTCAACCTTTTTGTAAACCTGACGCAACTGCGTTTCGGCGCAATATTGCAAAAACTTAAAGAACAAAACTTCATCGGCATGCGCCGCACAAAAATCTTGTACCGCTTTCGAGCGCGGATTTTGCAGCTCTTGCGGCCATGACCGCCAACCGTTATAAACCTTGTCTTTGTAGGCAGAATAAATGGTTTGATAGGCCGCCAAGCCCTCCAAATCTTCACCCTTTTCGGCGCAATATTCTTCAAACGCGGTGTATTCTGTTTTCAGCTTTCTGAACGCGGCAAAAACCTTGCGCAAAATACTGATTTTCAAGTTATAAACACCTGTGTAATCAATGTTCGGCGATTGGCGCAAACGCTCCAGTTCCGCTTCGTTGCCTTTCAGAAAATCGGCACGATAACCGCTGATTTTTTCCACATCAATGTAAATCGGATTTAAAAACAAACGGCTGACCGACGCATACGGACTGGCATTTTCCGGATAGTCATGCGTCAACACATTCAGCGGATTAACCCCGATGACATCGGCACCCACACAATGACACATTTTTACAAATTCCAGCAAATCGGTAAAATCACCGACACCCCAGTTGCGCTTGCTGGTTAAAGAATAAAGCTGAATGGCAAAACCCCACAAACGATGTTCGTTGATGGCACGCGGCACATAACATTTCTGCGGCGTTACCGCTAAAGTCGAGCGATAATTTTTGTCTTTTATCCGAAGTTGCAGTTGATAATATTGCGGCGCTAAATTGGCATCAATTTTAATTTGCAAACGCACATATTTGGTGGTGCCGATAAATTTTTCGGCCGTTTTTTCATAAGTGTATTCCACCGTGACATCATCGCCCTCGGCACTTTGCAATTCAAGCTCAAAATCGTCCGCATCACTTTCACGCAAAACCGCATCAAAAGAAATATCGTGCGCTTTAACCACATAAATCGGCTCCAACACATATTGCCAACGCCGATTGTTCAGCTTTTCCAAAAGCATGCCGCTATCCTCGATTTTTTTCAAAGGGAATCCGAGATGGTTCACCATTTTGAGCAGTGCTTCATCGCTGACCGTGTAGGCGTGTTCTCTATGCACGGCATCGCAGAAAGCTTTTGCAATGCCTAATTTTTCCAGTAATTTATCCCAATCTGTCTGCACTTTATTTCTCCGGTTCTTTGAATTCCAACAAAAGCACACTCCATGCCGCAACATCAAAAGCAGCTTTTGCCTGAATTTTTTCATCTTGCTTATAGGTATCCGAACTGTCGGTCAAAACGCGTATATCGGCGCGGGCAAAAGCCTTCGGCAGTTTCCATTTTTCGCTCTGTTCATTGGCGTTGAAAATAATAAAATACGAAACACTTTCGCCGTATCCGAATGCCGCCAGACTGCGCCGGCTTTCATTATACCAATCCGCTGACGTAAATTCCTGTCCGGTGTTGGTAAACCACATCATATCTTTAATGTTCAGGCGTTTGTATTTTTCAATCACATGACCGTCAAAAAATTTAATCCGCTTAAATATCGTCATTTCCTGACGCACCTTAATCAGCTTTCTGACATACTCGAGCAAAGCCTCGTCTTTGGCATCAAGCGCGTCCCAAACAATCCAGGTTAAAACGTTATCCTGACAATACGGATTGTTGTTGCCGAACTGGCGATTATTTAACTCATCACCGGCCACCAGCATCGGGGTGCCGAAAGAATAAAACAACGTTGCCAACATCGCTTTTTTGCGCAGCAAACGATTTTGCAATACTTCTTGATCTTCGGTCATGCCTTCAACGCCGGAATTCCAACTCCAGTTGGCATCGTTACCGTCGCGATTATTTTCGCCGTTAACGGTGTTGTGTTTGGTGTTGTAACTGACCAAATCTTCCAAATTAAATCCGTCGTGCGAGGTCAGAAAATTAACGCTGCTCCATATATCGCGATTGCTGTATCCGAAAATATCGCTGGAGCCGGTAATGCGGCTGGCAAACTCTCCGATTTGCTTGCGGTCGCCGCGCCAAAAACGCCGTACCACATCACGAAAACGATCATTCCATTCCATCCATCCCGGCGGATAAGCACCGATGCGATAACCGTCCATGGTGGCATCCCACGGCTCGGCAATCATCTTTACCTGACGCAACGTTTCGTCCTGACGTACCGCCAAAAGGAATCCGCTGTCTTGCGTAAATTCACCGCGCACGCGGCTCAAGCTGGTGGCCAAATCCAAACGGAAGCCGTCAACGTGCATTTCGTTTACCCAATACCTCAGGGAATCCGTGACCAACATCAACACATACGGATTTTGCAAATTAAACGATGCGCCGCAACCGGTACTGTCATAATAAAAACGCTTATTTTCTTTTTGCAGTGTGTAATAACTTTCGTTATCAATACCGCGATAGCACAGCGTCGGTCCCATCTGGTTGCCTTCAATTGTGTGGTTATACACCACATCCAAAATCACCTCTTTATTGATGGCGTGCAAGGCCTTGACCATTTGCTTAAATTCATTGATGTCGTTGTTGACCAAATATTTTGATTCGGGAATAAAATACGACAGCGTTTCATAGCCCCAATAGTTATTGATGTACATGCCGTCTTTTTCACCGAAGAACGAAAAGACCGGCAACAATTCCACCGCGGTAACACCAAGCCGGTCAAGATAGTTGAGAATGCATGGCTCGCTCAAACCCAAAAATTTGCCGCGATAGCAGTCATGCACTTCGGGATGCAGTTTGGTAAATCCGCGCACATGAGTTTCGTAAATAATCGTATCTTCCGGCGCAATCCGCGGATGTTTATCGTCATGCCAATCAAAATCCCGACTGTCAATCACCACCGACTTCGGCACATACGGCGCGCTGTCCAAAGTGCTGAAAGATAAATCTTTGGCCGGACTGTCAATATCATACCCGAACAACGCTTTGTGCCAAATCAATTTGCCGACCAGCTTTTTAGCGTACGGATCCAACAGCAATTTATGCGGATTGAAACGTTTGCCTTCAAGCGGTTTATACGGTCCGTAAACACGATATCCGTAAGCCTGTCCGGCTTCCACACCTTCCAGATAAATGTGCCAGATATTGTTATCGTTAACCGTCAATTCATAGTGCTGAATTTCTTTGGTGCCGCTATGGTCAAACAGACATAAAACCACCTTTTCGGCGTGCGCGGAAAACAACGCAAAATTTGTTCCCCTACCGTCATAAGTGGCACCCAAAGGATACGCTCGTCCCGAAGAAACTTTCAGCTCAGCCATTTTTCATCCTCTATCTAAGCGGTTTTAAAACAATCGTTGACAACGGCGGCAAAATCAATTCGATTGAATACGGACGACCGTTGACGCCGTAATTTTGCGCCTGCTTTGCGCCCTCGTTTCTGACACCGCTGCCCCAATAGTTTTTATCATCGCTGTTAAATATTTCCTGATAAGCACAGGCTTCATTCACACCCAAGCGATAGTTATGGCGCACCACCGGTGTAAAGTTGCAAACCACAATCAAATAATCACTCGGATTATGACCTTTACGGATGTAGGAAATTACACTGTCATCACAGTTGGCATAATCAATCCATTCAAAACCGCGCGAATCAAAATCTTCTTCATACAGCGGTGCGTTGCCGCGATACATCAGGTTCAAATCGCGCACGCAATTTTGCATGCCCTGATACATCGGATATTCCAACAAATGCCAACGCAAACTTTCGTCGCTGTTCCACTCCCAATCTTGTCCGAACTCACAACCCATGAACAAAAGTTTTTTGCCCGGATGTGTCCACATAAAGCCGTAATAAGCGCGCAAACTGGCAAATTTTTGCCATTCATCACCCGGCATTTTGGAAAGCATCGAACCTTTACCATGCACCACTTCATCATGCGAAATCGGCAAGATAAAATTCTCGTTAAACGCATATAACAAACCGAACGTCAACAAGCCGTGATGATATTTGCGGTGAATCGGTTCATGGCTGATGTAACGCAGTGTATCGTTCATCCAACCCATATTCCATTTATAGCCGAATCCCAAACCGCCGGCCGAAACCGGACGCGATACCATCGGCCATGCCGTCGACTCTTCGGCACAGGTATAACCGCCGGCCGTTTGCGTATAAACCAACTCGTTCATACGGCGGATAAAAGCAATCGCTTCCAGGTTTTCATTGCCGCCGTAAACATTTGGAATCCACTCGCCGGATTTGCGTGAATAATCCAAATACAACATCGAGGCCACCGCATCCACACGCAAGCCGTCAATATGAAATTCTTTCAACCAATACAGCGCGCTGACGCATAAAAAGTTGCTGACTTCGGTACGGCCGAAATTGTAAATTTTAGTACCCCAATCTTTTTGTTCGCCCTTGCGCGGATCAGAGTGTTCATAGAGGCATGTACCGTCAAATTCAACCAAACCGTGACCGTCTTTCGGGAAGTGTGCCGGCACCCAATCCATAATCACGCTGATACCCGCCTGATGGAATTTATCAATCATATAACGGAAATCATCCGGATTGCCGAAACGCGATGTCGGGGCAAACAAACCGGTAATCTGATAGCCCCAGGAGGCATCTAACGGATGTTCGCACAGCGGCATAAATTCAACGTGGGTGAAACCCATGTTGGTCACATACGAAACCAATCTGTCGGCAATTTCACGATAGGTCAAAAACTCAGACCCGTTCGGTCCTTTACGGCGCCACGAACCCAGATGCACTTCGTAAATGGACATCGGTTTATCATAGGTGTTGGTATCCTTACGATATTCCATCCAATCGGCATCGTTCCATTGATAATGGTTGATATCAAAAACAATGGAGGCGTTACTCGGTCGCACTTCCGCATATGTGCCGCACGGATCGGTTTTGGTTAAAATATAATCCTGCTGGGTTTTAATTTCATATTTATAATATTCACCTTCCCGAAGGTTCGGAATAAAGATATCCCAAATGCCGCAACTGATATGTTTGCGCATCACGTTTACCCGACCGTCCCAGTTGTTGAAACTGCCGATGACAGAAACCCGTTTGGCATTCGGTGCCCAGACGGCAAAAGCAACACCTTTGACGCCGTTGATTTCGGTTATATGCGCACCGAGTTTTTTATAAATTTCACGGTGATTTCACTGCGCAAACAAATACTCATCTATATCGCCGATGGAAGAAGAAAATCGATAAACATCTTCGGCATCATACACGTTTCCCTTATCGTTGGTAATTCGGAATTTGTAGTAAAAATTTTCGGTTTTATCAAAATTGATTTGAAAGAATCCGCGGTCGTCTATTTTGCTCATTTGGCCTAAAGAATGGTCATCGATATCCAACACTTCAATCGTTGAGGCAAAAGGGTTATAAGCACGAATAAAAACTTTTTTAGAACCCTTATCGCGGTGAATACCCAAGACGGCAAAAACATTTCCGTGATTACCCGTAACGATGGCGTCAATTTCTTCTTTAGACAACAAATTTTCCATAATAAACTCCTTTTTTGTTCTGCCGAATAATATCTTTCAGTATAGAATATATGTACCCAAATTTAATCTGAATTGCAAGCAAAAAGACATCAGGAAATATATGTATTTTTTTCACATTTTAAAATGTCTTTTTAAAGCAAAGCGCTGCGCGGAAAATAAAATTTATTTTCATATTTTTTATTTTAAATATTGACGCATAATAAAAAGTGATTATACTGTAGTTCGGAAATTAACTATTATTGGAGAAATATCAATGAAAAATTATAATGAGGAATATATTCGTTTAGCAGCTTACTACAATTGGCAAAATGCCGGTTGTCCTTGCGGTAAAGATGAATATTTTTGGAATCAGGCAATCAATCAATTATATGGTTCTTGCTCTTGCTCCGGATCTAACAAATCGTCTTGCTCTAAATCTAAGAAAACTTCTTCTTCTAAGAGCAGCACTTCTTCTAAGACGAGCACTTCGTCTAAGTCTTCCAGCAGCACGACAAGCAAGAAAACATCTTCTAAATAATATAAGAAATATTCAGTTATTTCTGAAAATACCTACCTTCCGTGGCAGGTATTTTTTTTGCTTTCAGACCTTTTTATTCAACCGATAAAAAAAGCAGCAATCAAATGACTGCTGCTTTTTTTGGTGTTCAACAAACTTAGTTGGCTTTTTTCAAAGCTTCACCCAAAGCTTCACCTAAAGATGAACCGGAAGAAGTGTTAGAATATTCTTCCAATACTTTCTTTTCTTCATCTACTTCCAAAGCTTTGATGGACAAGCCGATCTTCACGTTCTTTTTATCAACGGAAGTAATTTTGGCTTCGACAACATCACCTTCTTTGAAGTTTTCCGGATTTTGACCGGCCTTATCTTTAGACAGATCAGCCTTCTTAATGTAAGCGGTCAAACCGTTCACATCAACGCTGATACCTTTGTCATCGATTTCTTTAACGATGGCTTTAACGGCATCACCTTTCTTCAAGCTGGAAAGAGCTTGCGAAACGCTGTCTTCGGACAACTGTTTGATGCCCAAGCTGATGCGTTCTTTTTCAACATCAACATCAATGATTTTGGCTTCGATTTCCTGTCCCTTCGAATAATCTTTAACAGCTTCTTCGCCGGATTTTTCCCAAGAAATATCAGACAAGTGAATCATACCGTCGATTTCATCGGTCAAGCCGATAAACAAACCGAACTCGGTGATGTTTTTAATTTTACCGGTAATAACCGAACCGGCCGGATGTTCTTCAATATAAGCGGCCCACGGATTTGGTGTGCATTGCTTAATACCGAGGCTGATACGTCTCTTGTCGCCATCCACTTCCAGAACTTTAACTTCAACTTCTTCAGAGGTGGAAACAATCTTGCCCGGATGAACATTCTTTCTGGTCCAGCTCATTTCGGAAACGTGTACCAAACCTTCGATACCGTCTTCCAATTCAATGAACGCACCGTAATCGGTAATGTTGGTAACTTTACCTTTGTAAACTTCGCCGACTTTATATTTTTCGGCAACAGCCTGCCACGGGTCATTTTCAAGTTGTTTCATACCCAAGCTGATGCGTTGTGTATCTTCGTTGAAACGAATAACTTGAACTTTGATGTTTTGACCAACGCTCAAAACTTCAGCCGGATGGTTGATACGTTTCCAAGAAATATCGGTAACGTGCAACAAACCGTCAACACCGCCTAAGTCAACGAACGCACCGTAATCGGTAATGTTTTTAACAACACCGTCCAAAATAGCGCCTTCTTTAATACCGTCAATCAATTCGGCACGCGCTTCGGCTCTGGTTTCTTCCAAAACGATACGGCGAGAAACAACAATGTTGCCTCTAACCTTATCCATCTTCAAAATTTGGAACGGTTGCGAAATACCCATCAACGGTGTAATATCTCTAATCGGACGAATATCAATCTGCGAACCCGGCAAGAAAGCGATAGCGCCATCCAAATCAACGGTAAAGCCGCCTTTAACACGACCAAAGATAATACCGTTAACACGTTCACCGGCATTCATAGATTTCTCTAAGTCAGCCCATACTTCTTCACGGCGAGCCTTTTCTCTGGAGAGAACAATGTTGCCGTCTTTATCTTCATAGCGGTCAACCAAAACTTCAACAACATCGCCGACTTTGAGTTCCGGATTGGTGCCGAACTCACGCATCGGAATATTGCCTTCGGATTTCAAACCGACATCAACGGTCACGAAATCAGGTGTAACCTTTACAACGGTACCTTTGACAACGGTACCCAATATGCCGTTTTCACCGAATTGTTCATTGAGCAAATCAGCAAAATTTTCAGTCATTTCCGGCATTTTAAATTCAGTATTTGTCATATAAATTTATATTTCAAAAAATGCCAACTCAACAGATGAGCGGACTTGCGCGAGGTTAAAGAAAACAGCCTACTTAAGCGCGCCCTTAAACAAGCTGTTCTCTTTATACCCAAAAAATATTATTTTTCAAGCATTTTTTATCAACAAAACCACATTTTTTATGCTCAGTTGTAAATTCGCGAATTTCCGCTGCCACCCGGTCGATTAAATGCCAGACAATTATGCTTGATTTTCGGATTATAACGAATGGAATAACGACTGGAAAGCGGGCGTCCGAGATGCGGAATATCGTTTTTGTGCATCTGATAAGCCCAACCCTCGACATAATCTTTGGCGCGATACGGCGTCATGGTGCCGAGTTCATCGCCGGTTTTAGTAAAGAAATATTTTTTATCATGACCGCGTTCCCACGACAGCCGCACTCTGTCTGCATCGCACAAACACTTGGTCACAAAATCGTGCTTTTTGAAAATACTCGGCATGGCATCGGTGTGGTGCGCCACGGCATATTTGATTTGCTGTTTTTGGGTTTCCGTTAATCTGAACATCGGATTATCTAAAAACGCGCTCGTCTCACGACGGTTGGCGGCATCGGGACCGTGCGTGTTGTTATAAGCATCATCGGTTCGTGCCGAATCATGCAATGCTGCCGCCAACATCACCGGCAACAGTTCTTTTTGCATATCCGTATAACCCTCGGCAACGGCAATATCAATCGCCCGCAGCGTGACCAACTCCGTATGTTCCAAACCATGATAACCGCATTCATGCTGAGTGGTAAAATTTTTTAACAACGGCACAATCTTTTTTTCAAAATAAGCGGCCGCTTCATTTTTCAGCTGTTGATGACGTTTATAAGTACGATATTCGGCAAGATAACCATAGAAACGCGTCTGTCCCAATGTGCTTAAATTTTCCGCCACATATTTTTCATATTCGGCCTGATGCTCTCTGATAGGAATGAGCCGGTTTTCTTTTTTATACGCAACCTCAGTATGATGAAGGAAGGCTTTTGCTTCCTCGTCCGTTGCCGCTCTGCCGAGAATGGCCGCCAGCTTCATTTTGGTTCGCATCAACATTTTGGCACCGCCTTTTCCGTATCTTTTCTGTGTTTGATTATAGCACAAAATCAAGATTAGTCAAAACGATTTTTTATGATGAATTCGAGCGGCATCGCAATTAAAAAAAGCTCCCCGAAACCTCTCGGAGAGCTTTGATTTTTTGTACCGTAAAACTAAAGTGAAATTACTTCAATTCAACTTTAGCACCGGCGGCTTCCAACTTAGCTTTCAATTCATCAGCTTCAGCCTTGGCAACGCCTTCTTTAACAGTCTTCGGTGCGCCTTCTACCAAATCTTTAGCTTCTTTCAAGCCCAAACCGGTAATAGTACGAACTTCTTTAATCACATTGATTTTGTTTGCACCGGCATCGGCCAAAACAACATCAAATTCAGTTTTTTCTTCAGCAGCGGCAGCACCTGCAGCAGCACCGGCACCGGCAACGGCAACGGCAGCAGCGGCGGAAACGCCCCACTTCTCTTCTAACATTTTTGACAAATCAGCTGCTTCCATAACGGTCAAAGCTGACAATTCATCTACTAACTTGGCTAAATCTGCCATTTTTTTTCTCCAAAAATAAAGTTAACTCTACAAATTTTTTACTAAAACTATTTTCGCTCTTATGCAGCTTCTTTTTCGCTATAAGCTTTGAATACGCGTGCAACTTTAGAAGCAGGCGCCTGCAACAAACCGACAATCTTGGCACGCAATTCGTCCATAGACGGAATAGCTGCCAAAGCTTTGATGTCATCAACGGTTAACATTCTGTCTGTTAAAGCACCGCCGACGATGACTAATTTTTCATTGGTTTTTGCAAATTCGACACAAGCTTTGCAAGCGGCAATCGGGTCGCTGGCATAAGCCATTGCAACCGGACCTTTAAACAGGTCAGCCAAACCTTCAAACTTGGTGTCTTTCAATGCAAGACGAGCAATACGGTTTTTAGTAACTCTTAAAGATGCGCCGGTTTCGCGAATCTTCGCTCTCAATTCTTCAGCTTCGGCAACCGTTAAACCGATATATTCGGCAATAACGACAGACTCTGCTTTATTGAAAACGTCGTTCAATAATCCGAGCAACTCTGTTTTTTCTTCGCGGTTCACTTATTGTCTCCATACGAAAAGTTAAATTCCAGCCCTAAGGCAAGAATCGTTACCAAAACCCACCCTATGCCTGTGGCATAAAGTGTAACCCAAATCTATCCGGGGAGAAAAGATTAAAAGAAATCCAGTTCACTCCGTCTGCGCAGGAAATTAAGGCAGGGCTGGTTAAACAAACACCCGACCACCCGCGGTCTTGGACAGTCATGAACACAGCAAAATTGCATTCATTGATAGCGTGTATAAAGCATCAAACACGTCTTGTCAAGCAAAAAATTTGCTATACCGACACCCGTTTTTATGCTGTTGTTTTTTTGAGGACTTTTTTTGTGTTCATCAGCGTTTTCCGGCAAAAAAATTATTTGTCATCCTTCGCACGGCACGGTGTGTCCGTGCGTCCAAGGATCTTATCTTTCAATGCGTCAGCATTGCTTCCGATTCCCATATAAAAAATTACCTGTCATCGCTCACCCGGCGCAAGTCCGGTTGTCCAGCGATCTTCCACTTTGTCCACTCCCCGCAAGCGGGGAGCCGGAGGGGCAAATTTAACCGAATATGGAAGTATCCTATCCCCTCAATCCCCTTACCCGCAAGGGGAAGAACAAATTTGAAGATC
>JAGCYN010000124.1 GCA_017960745.1 Alphaproteobacteria bacterium
AACAAACATCAACATACATAAAACTTTTTAAAAATCAATCTATTTTTTCGCTAATTCGCAAAAAATATGTAAAATTTTTACTTTTTGCCGCTTATAATGCTGAAAACACGTGTTTAAATTAGCTTAGAGGTGGATATGTCCGCGCGAAATTTTGATAGAAACGCCCGCAAAGGCAAGGAAAGATTTACTTTTGACCAAGAAAACGAAAATGAAAGCTGGTTCGCAAACGGTTTACATCGTTTTATTATCGTTTTCAGCGTGATGTGGTTCGGTATTGTTGCCATTTACATCACAAAGTTTTTGGGATGGGATACGCTGTTTTCACTGATGCCGAACGAGTTCAGCGGCTTTATGGCCGGTATTACCTTACCGTTGGCGATTGTGTGGGTGATTATGGCCTATATTGACCGCGGCAGCAGTTTCAGAAAAGAAACCCAGATGTTGCGCGATTCCCTGAATCAGGTTATTTTCCCGGATTCCAACGGCAGTGAAGCCACCAAAATGATTGCCGATGCCATCAAATCGCAGGTTGCCGACTTAAAAGAGGTAACGCGCGATGTTTGCGCTCAAAGCGATGTGATTAAGCGCGATTTGACCGAACGCGTGAACGAAATGAAAGAACTGGCCGACGCGTTGGATAAGTATTCTTCGCACACCATGCTGGAGTTAAACGAAGAAATCCAAAAGCTGATTGAAAACTTTACTTCGGTAACCGAAAAAGCCACGGCAACTACCGCCGATTTCCGCGTGAATACCCTGCAAATGAAAGACGACAGCGAGAAAATCGTCAGCTTGTTGACGCCGATGGTCAACGAGATGGTGACGGCGGCCGAGCGCGTCAAAGAGGTGGTCAACGTCAATAATGAAAACATTGAAAAAGCCCAAGAACAGCTGAATAACTACTCCGAAAGCTCGCGTTTGGCAATCGGTCGCATTATTGAATCATGGGCGGAAAAGGGCGAAAAACTGGAAAAAACCTTCCTGCGGACAGCCGAAAACTGCGAGGAAATGTTCCGCCGCTTGGATTCCGGCATTTCGCAAATCGAAACCAGTATTAACGAGCAAAAACAAGTGGTTGAAACCCAGTCCGGCATGATTGATAAAAATTCCAGCTATCTTGATGAAAGATTGGGCAAATACGGCCGCTTAATCAGTCTGGAAGTAGAGGCGATGGTTGAGCGTTCAAACACCTTGGAACAAAATATTCGCAAGCAAATTCAAAGCATTCGCGATACCACGGCCGAAGTTCAGAACGCTTTCAACAGTTTGGGCACCAATATTTCCGAAAAACGGGAGCTGTTGCAGTCTGAAGGCTCGCAAATCGTGGATAATATTAACCTGACCGTCAGCAGTTTGGATAAAGAAGTGGAACGCTTGGCCGAGTTTTATAACAACACCCGCGACAAAAACGGCGAATTCCACAGCGTTTTCGAAACTGTTGCCGCCAATTTGCAGAATATCGGGGACAATTTGGATAAAAACGTTAACGATTTGAGCTTTAAAACACAGGCTGTTTTTGATCGTTTCAGCGAAGTTAATCAACAAATCGCCGGCAATATCAGCCGCTTGGAAGAAAGTACGGATAAAGTGGCTAAGCAAACGCAAATCAGCGCGCAGGCCGTGGTTGAACAAGATGGTTATATCAATCAGGCTTTGGTTAATTTGAACAAAATTTCAAAGAATATTACCACGCTGAATAAAGATTTGTCGGCAACCGGCGGCGAAGTCAGCGCCACGCTGGATAATTATGCCTCTAAAATGGGTAAATTCGGCGGTCAGCTGAAAGAGTATTTATCAGATTTACGCAGCGATTTCGAACAAACCGCCAAGAAAATTGACAGCTTTGATAAGAAGATGAAGAGCGTTAAAATCGATACGTTTATGAAAAATTCCGAAGATATCGTGACCGAGCTGGAATCGATATCCATCGACATCAGCAGCATTTTCAGCAAGTCCGGCAAAGCCGATGATTTGTGGAAAAAATATTATGAGGGCGACCGAAGCATTTTTGTTCGCCACTTGGCAAAGAGCATGACCAAGAAAGAAATTGTGGCTATTCGCGAGGACTATGAGAAAAAGACCGATTTCCGCATTATCGTCGATAAATATTTGGATGACTTTGATACCCTGATTGCCACAGCCCGCGAGAACGAACACGCCAATACGCTGTTGGCAATGATTTCCGGTTCGGATATCGGCAAGGTTTATTACATTTTATCGAAAGCATTGGGCAAAGTTAAATAATGGCGTTTTTGGGGTTTAAAAGTCAGGTCTTTACGGCGCCGATGGCAGGCATTACGGATCGACCGTTTCGGAAGATTGTTGCCGGTTGCGGAGCGGGAAATCTGATTTCGGAAATGGTGGCAATTAACGCCATTCAGCGCAAAAATCCCAAAACTTACCGAATTGCCGACGTTCATGACGAACCTTATCCGGTGGTGGTGCAACTGGTGGGCAATAATGCGGAACTGTTTGCCGAAGCGGCCAAATTGGTGGCGGATTTGGGGGCATCGTCAATAGATATCAATATGGGTTGTCCGGTTAAAAAAATCGTCAACAACGATTCCGGCTCGTCTTTAATGAAAGATTTGCCGCGTGCCGCCGCCATTATCGAAGCAACCGTCAAGGCCACGCCACTCAGCGTGAGTGTTAAATTTCGCAAAGGTTGGGATAGCGAACACGTTAATGCGGTTGAGTTTGCCAAAATGTGTGAGCAAAGCGGCGCTTCTTATATTACGGTGCACGGGCGCACGCGGGCGCAAGGATACAGCGGTGAGGCAGACTGGAATATTATTAAGGAAGTTAAGGCGGCGGTAAAGATACCGGTTATCGGCAACGGCGATATTGATTCGCCGCAAAAGGCCGCGGAAATGATTAAATTCAGCGGCGTGGACGGTGTGATGATCGGACGTGCCGGACTGGGAAATCCGTGGCTGTTTAACCGTACGGACCACTATTTGCGCACCGGAGCGGATTTTCCCGCCCCGACGGCTGCGGAAATTCAACAAATGTGATTGCAACATTTGCGATTGTTGGTAGAATACTATGATGAAAAGAACGGTATTGCGGTTTCGCGGAAATATGTCGGCTGGTACGTTAAAAGCTTATACGAGGCCAAAAAGTTTCGCGAGCAATATACCAAACTGAATACATTGCAAGAGGCGGAAGAACTTATAAATCAATATTTTTCGAGGATACGGGAATGAAAATAGCAATCGGTGGCGCATCTAATGTCGGTAAAAGTATTGTCGGATATTTAAGTTTGGGCGATAATGACATTATCGTTGTGGATGAAGATGCTGCCAAGCTTGATGAATTGGCCAAAGAGTATGATATTCAGCCGGTTTTGGGCTCTATTTCGCATCCGGATGTGCAAGAAAGCATCGGGATGCAGGATGTTGATATGCTGATTGCGGTGACCGATAATGACGAGTTGAATATGGTGGCTTGTCAGGTTGCCTATACGCTGTTTAATGTGCCTAAGAAAATTGCGCGGGTGGATTCACAATATTTTCTGAACCCGTTATGGAACACGCTTTACAACGAAAAAAACCTGCCGATTGATTTGGTGATTACGCCGGATGTGGAAATTGCCCGATTTATCGCTGAGTTGTTTGAATATCCGGGAAGTACCGCCATTTTCCCGCTGGTCGGCAAAAAAATCAACATTTTTGCCTTTCGCCACAAAGATGCGGATATTCCGTTTATGAAGTTTTCCTTGAGACATATCAATAACAAACTGGCCGAATTATTGGCAAAAGTTGTTTTAATTGTCCGCGGCAATCGGCGGATTATTCCGGACGATGAAACGTTTTTGCAACGCAATGATATGATTTATGTCAGCTGTATGCCGCAACAAAACATAGAAGTGATGCGCTTGTTCGGCGTTGACCATAATCCTTATGAGCGTATAACCATTTTCGGCGCCAACACCATCTCTTATTATTTGGCGTCGCAAATCGAGAAAAAAGAAAATGTCTCTTATTGCAGTATTATCGAACAAGACGCCAAAAAGGCGGCGGCGATTGCGGAAAAGCTGAACACAACTTCGGTGATTACCGGCGAGATGATGAGCGATGTTATTTTGCAGGAAGTCGGATTTTCTTCGGCTGATGTCAGCGTTGCCGTGACGGACAGAGATAAAGATAACCTTTTAATTTCGCTGTTGGCGGCCAAAAACAAGGATACACAGGCCATTTCTTTGGTAAATTCGCGTGATTACAATACCTTAACCGGCAATCTGCGTAACAATATCATCATTGATCGTTCAATGATTACCATTTCGGCGATATTAAGTTCGTTAAGAAAGGCGCGTATTGATGAATCGTATTCTTTGGGACGGAATATGGGCGAAATTTGGGAAATTCGCTTGGGCGATGACAGCGTTAATGTGGGGCGTAAGGTCGCAGACCTGAAAATCTCCGAAGACAGCGCCGTGATGCTGATTGTTCGCGGTGATGAGCTGATTTATGATTGTGCCGATGTTCCGTTGCAGGCAGAGGATAAACTGATTGTTTATGTGGCGCCGCAAAATATTCGTCAGATTGAAAAAATCTTTTATCGATAATTTTTTGTTGATTTATTTGTCAAATTGTGTTAGCCTCAAAGCGATTTTCGAATAATTTTGCCTATTACTTATCTTTTGTGACGGGTTCACGGAAAATATGAATAGGTTCACCTCTAAACACACTTTCTATGAAAAATTTGTTGCCTTTGAAAGAGAAAATGTCCTTAGAGAACTATGCTGTTCTCTTGAGCACAGTCAGTTTGCTGGGACTCTTATCGGTCCTGTGCGCGAGTTTCATGAGGATTTGGCCCGAAAATTTGGCCGCTGATGTGTGTATCATCGGGCTGGTTTTGCTGTTTGGCATCGGAACGCTTGCACTATGCGTCATTGCCCTGCAAAAAAAGCAAGAACTTCCCGCCAAAATTGTCGATTTCAGCTGCTTTGCCGTTGCCGGTCTGACCAGCTTTGAAATTGTTGCGCACCATGTGTCTGAGCAAATGTTCGGTTACGGTTTTCCGTGGCTGGTAAAAATGTACTTCATCCCGTTGTCTGTTGTTTTTGTCTGCGGGCTCGGGTTGAAATTTGCCGCCTACATCAAGAAGAAGATCTTTTCCTGAATTTGCTGAACCCTTACACCTCTCATCGCCCGCACGATGGGAGGTTTTTTTTTGGCGCAAATTGTGCATGAAAATACTTGAAATTTAAAAATTTTGCGCTATTGTAGGGCAAATTTTTATGGCAGGCATGAACAGCCTGCTCTTTTCGTGTTATCAAAGAGGAATAAAGATGAGTATGAGAAATATTGCCATTATCGC
>JAGCYN010000125.1 GCA_017960745.1 Alphaproteobacteria bacterium
AGAAAAGAAGACCTTTAATCGTCAATGGGGTTTTGCAATCGGTGTCGGTATCGTCAGTGCCGGTGTTATCGGTGCGCTGGCACCGTCGGTTGTTGAAGCTGCTCATGTCGGCGGCGAATTTGCAACCGCTGCATCGACCAACGCTTTAACGATGACTCGTATGGGTACCGGTTTGGCTCGTGTTTTAGGTGCCAACGCCAACGCAACCTGCGCTTATGTTGATGCCAACAAACAATTCAAGAAGACACAGAGCGCTGAAGATAAGGCCAGAAGAGATGCCGCCAGAGCAAGCTTGGCTGTTACGGCTATCTTGACCGGCGCTATGGAAACAGTTGCCGTTTCCGGTGCTTTGGCTCATGCTTCTGCTAATCCGGAAATTGCAAATATTGCACCGACAGATGATAACAGCCCGATTTTGGCTGACTTGCAAAACGGTCAGTATTCTTTGGTTGACCACTTGCAGAATCAAGAGAATGCACCGTCTTGGTTAAACGGTTATCAGCCGGCAGATGTTCCGGCAGCAGAAGTTGAAGTTCCGGCTGCACCGACAGTAACCATTCCGACGGAATACAATGCTGAAACCATGGGTATTACGGAAAGAGAGTGGGGTTATATTCATACCCAAGTTACCCCGATGTATGTGGCTAACTTTGATGAAACCTATCTGAACACCGTGAACACCATGCAAGCTCATCCGGATATCTTCGTTCATCCGGACGGCTCGGCGATGACCACGGAACAAACCATGTGGGAAGCTTCCCGTATTATGGCTTTAGCTAAAGCCAGACCGGACGGACACGGTGGTTTAATTGCTCGTTTCTGGGATCCGGACGGCACCGAAGTTTATGCCAACGGTAAGCATGAATTCTTCTATGATAAAGCAATGACAAAGCCGGTAGATAAGGGTATCGAATGCTTGCCGCGTTGCCATGGCGATGAAGAAACCGTTAAAGCTTTCCAAGCCATTTATAAGATGATTAACTGCGGCGAGGAAGTTAAAGAATTTAACGGCGCCAGAATTAAACAGTTCTTTGATGAAACAATGGCTAACGGCCAATACAAAGGCAAGGGCTGGAACATCGGTCAGACTCACAACTATATGGATCGCGACGGTTGCGGTGATATCCATTGGGTTAGAGGTAAAGCACCGGCTGCACCGGTTGAAAAGGAAGTTCCTGTGGTTGAGGATGTTAAAGGTCCGCAATTGGATACCGTTGAAATTAAAGATGCCGACAATCCGGTTCAGCCGGTACGCGGCAAGGCTTTGGGAACAATTGAACAAGAAACCAAAGTTACCGAGTTTAAGGGTTCTTCTCTGGAAGGCGATAGCCAGAACTACTACGGCAGAGCTCGTGGCGGTTCCGTCAGACAGGGTACCTTGAACGGTTCTAAAGTTACTGTTCCGTTGACCAAAGGTAATGTAAACGGTTAATCGTTTCTTATAACACAAACAAAAAAGCTGTCGTTTTCGGCAGCTTTTTTTGTTCGTCAGACGGCTTCAAATATCATACCGTCAACATCGACTCCGTTTTCCTGCCGCAAAATTAAAGGATGTTTTTGTATCTGTGTATAGCCGCATGCCGTCAGCAGTTTTTCGATGGCTTCGGGATTATGTTTGTAGCGGCCTTGCGGATAAATCTTATAGCCTTCGGCTTCTTTTTCAACTTCAACGGAAAAAATCAGGCGCGTCGGATGACAGGCTTGCAGAATCGGCTGCAGGTCGCCGAAATAACAAAATACATCGGCCGCAATGATAACGTCAAACGGCTGTTTGTTACCTTGCAAGTAGCTTAAAATATCAGTCTGCAACAAGGTATCGTAAATGTTTTTCTGCCGCGCGATGGCCAGCATATTTTCGGCAATATCAACGCCGGTAAACCGATTGTCATTGTTTTTCAGTGCTGCCGCCACCAAACCGGTGCCGCAGCCCAAATCTAAAATTCTGCCTTTCATCGGTGCGTAAAGTTCGGCAATTTTTGCCACCACATTGTAATGAATGTTACCGAGCGTTTGCTCATAAGTGGCGGCAAAGTTGTTGAACAGTAAGGTGTTGTATTCTTTGCTGACCTCGCTCGGCTGTTGGTGCAAGGTTGCCCACAGATGTTTGACGATAATATTTTCCGGCATTTTCTGATACCAGTTTTCGGTAATTTTCAGCGCTTTTTCCGGTGCTTTTTGATAAAATGTTATCAAAGTTTCGGCAATATTGAGCGCCCAGTCGTCATGCGTCGGTGCCAGATAAAACGCATGAAACATTAAATCCAGCGCCTGTTCGTATTCTTCCAAAGTTTTCAAAATCAGCGACAAATTATAACTGAGTTCCGGTGTTTGTGGGGCAATAATCACGGCGTGTCGATATTGTTCCAGCGCCTCCAAGGTGCGTTTGCTTTGACAGAGCATATTGGCATAATTGGCATGGGCACGCAGATTGCGCGGATCAAGCTCAATTGCCCGCTGATAATACTTTTCGGCCTCACCGAATTGGTGTTTTTCGGCTGCCATATCCGCCAAATTTAAAACGGCCGTTAAGTTTTGAGAATTCAAATTTTGTGCCTGTAAAAACAGTTTGTGGGCGGTATCCGGTTCGCCGGTTTGCAACAGCGCTTCACCGAGCATCGCTTTAATTTCGTCATCGGTCGTTAATTTATCTGCCGATGCCAAATAAGCGGCGGCGCCGGTAAAATCTTTATCGTTGAAAGTACGGCGGCCGAGATAATAAAGCGCCATCGGGTTGCCGTCGGCTATTTTTTGCAAGTTTTCAATGTCATTTTCAATTTCATACAGATTGGTGCGGGCCTCGGTATATTGCGAATCGATATCCAATGCCTGTCGATAAGCCTTTGCCGCGGCTTCAAGATTGTTTTGTTGCCAATAAAGATTGCCGATGCCGAAACAGGCTTCTTTGCAGTCCGGCTTAAGTTGCAAAACCTTTTGATAAGCCTCGTGCGCTTCCATATATTTGCCTAGGGCGCCGAGTGAAACGGCCAAGTTAAAGTAAATCGGAAAATGATGCGGTGCACTTTCGGCCGCCTTATAAAAATAGTTGACGGCTTCGTTATGAATGCCGCGCGTTTGTGCAATCAAACCGAGCAGATTGAGCACATCGGCATTATCCGGCGCGGTTTCCAAAATTTGCCGATAAATGTGTTCGGCCTCATTTAATGCGCCGTTTTGTTGCAGTTCGACTGCCTTTTGAAACATCAGTTGGTATGACATTTTTTCCTCTCGGGTGTCATTGTAATTTTTTTGGCGCAAAAATCCAGTTCTATTTGGTACTTGTTTAAAACATTTTGCTTGCAAGTTAAAAAAAAATGATGTATCTTGCCGCTACTTCCGGGAATGCAGACGGCGTTGTTATGCGTTGTCTCGTTGCAAGCAAGGGGTTTGTAACTACCGGGACAATAATGTTAATAAATAAAAGGAAAAACAAATGAAGAGTATCGTTTCTGCAAAGAAAAAGAACAGCCGCCGTTATGGCGAAAATCTGTGGGGTGACGCTAACAGCCCGTTTAACAAAAGATCGTATCGTCCTGGACAACACGGTCAAAGAAAAGCAAAAGTTACCGACTACGGTCAACAATTGATTGCTAAACAAAAATTGAAAGTTTATTACGGTAACATTTCTGAAAAGCAATTCAGAAAATATTATGCCGAAGCTATTCGTCGTTCCGGCGATGCTGCTGAAAACTTGATCGGTTTGTTGGAATCTCGTTTGGATAACTTGGTTTATAAATCTAAGTTCGTTCCGAGCGTTTTTGCCGCACGTCAGTTTGTAAACCACGGTCATGTTACCGTTAACGGCAAAAAAGTTAATATTCCGTCTTATATCGTTAGAGTCGGCGATGTTATCGAAGTTCGTGAAAAATCAAAGAATTTAACTTTGGTTGCTGCAGCAATCGAATCGCAATCTCGTGAATGCCCGAGCTATTTGGAAGTAGATACAAAGAAGTTGACTTCTAAATACACATTCGTTCCGAAGTTTGATGATGTTCCTTACGCTGCAATGATGGAACCGAATCTGGTTATCGAGTACTACTCAAGATAATCTTTCGAGTGATGATAAAAAAATATCCCGCCTTCATGGTGGGATATTTTTTTATCAGGAGTCATTTTTTAAAATGATTTAAGGTCCTTGGTCAGTTCCACAATTCGATTGGTTTGGGCATCAATCTGCATCGCAAGCGCCGCGTCAGCCTTTGCCACTTCGCTTTCCGGCACGCCGGTAATCACGCCGGAGCGAATATCTTGCAACTCATCGGCCAATAACAGACCGATCATCGCCAGCATCATATTTTCGTTTACCAAACCGATGCTGGATGACAGCATTCTGGCCTTTTCATTGAGAATATGCGAAAGCTCGACAATATGATTTTCTTGTCCGTTTTCACAGGCAATGACATACTCCCTTTTATCAATCGTTATTGTTACTTGCCCCATTTTCTTCCAATACCTTTTCTAGTCTGGCGACAATACCATCGATATTTTCGCCGGTTTGTTCAATAATTTGCTGCATTTCCTGCAGTTTTTGCTCGGACTGAGCATATTTTTCCTGTAATTCAGCGCGCTGTTTTTGTTCTTCTTCCAAGGTTTTCCGAATTTCCTGAACGGCACTGTCGGAAGATAACGAACTTTGTTCCAAAGCGGCGATTTTGGTATCGGCTTCGGTCAGTCGTTGCGTTAAATCGGAATTCTGATGCTTTGCTTCATCTAATTGGCGGAACAGGTCAGCACTTTTGTTGTTGGCTTCTTCCAGCTGGGTTTTGCGATTATTCAACGCATTGTTCAAGTTTTGAATTTCAGTTTGCAAACCGCTGATTTTGTTGTTGCGGTTATCAATTTCCGACTGCAGATTATTGAGTTTCTGTTCCGTTTCGGTATGATCCTGAGCAGTCCGTAATTCTGTTTGTAATTGCTGTTTGTCGGCATTCAGAGTTTGGATTTGTGTTTCCAGTTCGGAACATTTATTTTGCAGCGTTGCAGTTCTGTTTTTTTCTTCTTCCAGCTGACGATTGAATTGTTCACGTTGCTTATGAACGAGATTAACCAATTCATTGGCGGCTGTTTTCAAGCGCTCTACCGAAATGCTGCTTTGTTCCATCTTCTGTGCATCCATAATAAAAAACTTTCCTTTACTTAAATTTGTTGTATATTATAATCCATATCAATATTGGTAACATAAAGATTTTAAAAATGCAAAACTTTATCATTAGAATTACGCAAGAAAATGATGCTTTAATTGCAAATCAAAGCATCGGCTGTTTTATTTTGGAAGAAACGTTGACGCCGGCGTTTGCCGCGGCCTTTGTTCTGAAAGCGCATCAGGCGGAAAAATTGGTGCTTTGTGCCGGCGATAAAGCGGCGGAAAATTATCGGCAATATCAGGCAGACGGTTTTGTCGTTGACACGGTTAAAGAAGTAGCGCCGCAAAAAATTTTAAAACCGTATCGCGAGAAGTTTCCGAAAGCAATTATCGGCGCCGTTTGCCGCAATCGCCGCCATGAAGCTATGCTGGTCAGCGAGTGTGAACCGGATTTTGTGATTTTTAAGTTTTGGCAGGACGGTTTGGAAACGAATCGGGAATTGTTGGCGTGGTATAATGAGCTTTTTTTAATTCAGAGTGCGGCGCAAATTGAAGAAAAAATTGATTGGCGCTCGCTGTCGGCTGATTTTTTGATTGTTTCGGATGTGGTGTCGGCCGATTTTCTTTCTTCCGAACAATAAAAAATACTGTTTACTGTCGATTTTTGTTGCGAAATAAGTTTTGTTCGTTTATGTTGCAGACACAAACGGGCAAATTCTGCCTTAGAAATAATCAAATTTTAAAATTGTAAATAGGAGAATTAAAATGAAGCAACTCGCAGGCGCAATCAGAATCGGTTGGGTAATCGAATACAAGGGTAAACCGTGGACAATTACCAAGGCTGTACATATTAAACCGGGTAAAGGCGGTGCTTTTATGCAGGTGGAAATGAAAGAAGTTGAAGCCGGTACCAAAACCAACGAACGTTTCAGAACCGAAGATACGGTTGAAAAGTTGATGGTTGAAGACAGAGATTGTCAGTTTTTGTTTGAAGATTCGACCGGTTTAACCTTTATGGAATCGGATACGTTTGAACAATTTTCGATGCCGGCGGATTTGCTGGGCGATTCCCGTCCGTTCTTAACCGATGGTATGAATGTTAAAATTTCCTACATCGACGGTCGTCCGATTTCGGTTGATTTGCCGCAACAGGTTATTTGTGAAGTTGTGGAAACCGAACCGGTTATCAAAGGTCAAACGGTTTCTTCATCATACAAACCGGCAATTTTGGATAACGGTGTTCGGACCACGGTTCCGCCGTTTATCGGTGTCGGTGATAAAATTGTGGTCGGCACGGCCGAAGCCAATTATGTTGAAAGAGCAAAATAATGGCATATTTTTCCCCGATTTTAACGGTTATGATCGGTGCGGTTAAAAAAGCCGCAACGGCGATGGCACGCGATTTTAACGAACTGGAACATTTGCAAAATGCTCAGCATTCGGACAACATGTTTGCCACTCGTTCTTTAGAAAAAGCAACGCGTACTTTGCGGGAAGAATTGTTGAAAACCAAGCCGAATTGCACCGTTGTAACCGAAAAAGATGCGTTACCGGCATCCGGCAGCTATTTCCTGCTCAGCCCGATTGACGGTTATGCCAATTTTGCACACGGTAATGCCGCCTTTGCCATTTCCGTTGCTTTGGTTGAAAACAATACGGTGGTTGACGCGGTGGTTTACAGCCCGATTAACGATGAAATGTTTTTTGCCGAAAAAGGCAGCGGCGCTTTCAAAGAAGGTTTCCGCAATCACGAAAGATTGCGTGTTGCCGGTGCCAAAAACACCGAAAATGCTTTGATTGCCTGCAATGCCGTCAACGGTGTTTTGCAAAAAGTAACGGCACTAAGCACACAGGTTCGCATCAGTGGCACCGCTGCCGTAGATTTAGCGTATGTGGCAGCAGCCAAAGTTGATGCGGCAGTTTTGAAAGATATGCATCCGGCGGCTTTGGCGGCCGGTATTTTGCTGGTAAAAGAATCGGGCGGCTATGTTTTTGCCATCGGTGATAAAGATATTCGCTCCGAAAATCTGCAAAAGGCACTTTCCGGCGGCAGTATTGTGGCGACCAACGAGCCTCTGAAGCAAAAAATTGCCGATTTTTTGGCGTAAAGTTGAAAATTTTTAATATTCGGTAAAAATAATGCTTGCGTATTTTTTTTGCTTAATGTATAAAGGCGTAAAACTTATAAATGCGTATTGAATTTGGAGATTAAAATGAAAAAAGGTATTCACCCTGATTATCACGAAATTACTTATGTGATGACAGACGGAACTGAAGTTAAAACGAAGTCGACTTGGGGCAAGGCCGGCGATAAGATGATGCTGGAAATTGATCCGAAGTCTCATCCGGCTTGGACCGGTGTTCGCCGTATTGTTGATAACGGCGGTCAGGTCGGTAAGTTTAACAGCAAATTTGCTGCTTTCGGTTTGAAATCAAACTAATTTTGTTTGACGCGAATTTTGAGCCTGCGTGATGCGGGCTTTTTTGCGTTTATAAGCTGAAAAATTTACTTGTATGTTATTACAGGCTTGGTTATTGTTAGGATATACGGAATTTTATATGAAAGGATTAAGGATATGACAGCGCCTTTGATGCCAAAAGCAACCGCTGTATGGCTGGTTGAAAATACAATGTTAACGTTTCGGCAGATTTCGCAATTCTGTGAAATTCATGAATTGGAAATTCAAGCGATTGCCGACGGCGATGTAGCTTACAATATTCAGGGTTTAAATCCGGTCAATAACGGTCAGTTGTCGTGGGATGAAATTCATCGCTGTGAGGCGGATCCGAGTGCTAATTTGGTGCCGAATGTGTTGGAAAATAACGTTAAAGAACGCAACGCAAAGGCGAAGAAGGTATTATCGCCGACACAAAGAAGCGACAAACCGGCCGCCATTTTGTGGATTATTAAAAACTGTCCGGAAATTATGGATTCTCAGATTTGTAAGTTGGTCGGCACCACAAAACCGACAATTGCTAAAATTCGTAGCGGCGAATATGCCGATATTGCCAATCTGAAGCCGAAGAATCCGGTGGCTGTCGGTTTGTGCAACGAAAAGGATTTGGAAAGCGCCTTAACAATTTCGATTGCGCGCAGTCAGCCGAAGAAAAAGAAAGCCACGAAGAAAAAGACTAAGAAAACGGTAAAAGCTGCAGCCAAGAAGACGGCTGCAAAGAAGACGACCGCGAAGAAGGCTGCAACCAAGAAGACGGCGGCTAAGAAGACCACCGCCAAGAAAGCCGCACCAAAGAAGACAGCGGCTAAGAAGACAACTGCTAAAGCTGCGACCAAGAAGACGGCTGCCAAGAAGACGACCGCTAAGGCTGCAACCAAGAAGACAGCGGCAAAGAAGACAACTGCTAAGGCTGCAACCAAGAAGACGGCGGCAAAGAAGACGACCGCTAAGGCTGCAACCAAGAA
>JAGCYN010000014.1 GCA_017960745.1 Alphaproteobacteria bacterium
AACATAATTCTCTTCGCATTCGCCGCAAGCATACCAGCCGTTGCTGCACTTGAAACAGTTGGAATGCGGTCTCCAGCGATCATGACAATCTATCGGATTAACGCCGTTATCTATCGGTTCATCAGGAACACTCCACTCTTCCATACCGCAATCTTCTCCGTTCGGCAGGAACCACGTACTCGCAGACGCGTTATGACAAACCAAAACAGTTGCGGCAAATAACACTATCCCGCCGTATAACAAATCGGTTATAATGGTCGGGATTTTTTGATACTTTGGCATAGAAACCTCCTTTTGCACACACTAACACATTGTTATGATAACACATAAATTTAAAATGTGATATGACATTTTTATGAATTTTTATCGTTGTTATAAATTTTTATTGCATTATTGAGCATTTTACAACACTATATAAAAGTTAAATGAAAGGTAAAACAATGAAGCTCTCCGATATCAAAAAATCCGTTCGCAACATTCCCGATTTTCCGAAACCGGGAATCCAATTCAAAGATATTACCACCGCCGTCAAAAATCCGGCAGTCTTTCATGAAATGCTCGCCATGTTGGCAACAAACTTTCAAAATCGACCGATTGATTATGTTGTCGGCATTGAATCGCGCGGGTTTATTTTCGGCGCCGCACTGGCTTATGCCTTGCATTGCGGTTTTATACCGGTACGCAAACCCGGAAAACTGCCGGCTAAAGTTGTTTCTCAGGAGTACGAGTTAGAATACGGTACTGATAAACTGGAAATACACAGTGATGCCATTGAAGCCGGAAAACATATTTTAATTGTTGATGATTTGCTGGCAACCGGCGGCACCTGCGAAGCGGCCGCGCAATTGCTCAAACGCCTGAACGGTGTTGTCGAAGGCTTTGCTTTTGCCATTGAACTGAACGGCCTCAACGGCCGTCAAAAGCTGGAAAAATACGCGCCGGTTTATACGTTACTTCGCTATGACGAGGCTTAGTTTTTATTTTCTTTTATAATAGTCTGAATCAATGCTGATACCGCGCAATGCAGCAATTTTTTCAGCAATCAACCGATGTTTTGAATTTTCCGACATCGGCGCTGCCGGTTCGCTGTTCTCAACCGGTTTTGCCGGCATAATCGTCGGTTCAACCGGATTTGCAGACAGTTCATTAACCTTTTCGGAAAAAGCAAAGGCTTTACTGATCATCTCATCTTCATCCGGTTGCTGACTGTCTTCCATGCCGTAAACGGCAGCGGATTTATCGGTAAAAACGTCATCGCTCTGCAAATAAGCCAATTTTTCCGACACCGCAACCGACATCGGCTCAAACTGATCGCGCAACAATTTTTTCAATAATTCTTTATCCATTATCTTCTTCCATGATAACGCGTCCGGTTTTGGCCAAAATCAGGCTGTCCAACACCAAGCGATTGATTAAAATAATCTTATTGTCTTCAATTCCCATCGCCCTCGCCGCATCAATAACCACATCCAGTTCATTATCGGCCAAATCCTCATCAATATTGGAAAATAGGCATAATTCCTTGACCAACAGCAACGCATGATGGCGATCTTTTATCTTAGAGGCTTCAAGCACATGGTCAATATTCGGCATTTTAATGATTTGCACCATCTCTTCCATCGGTACACCATATTTGGCAGCGACCCGTTTCAGTAAATCAACTTCTTCACTGGCAATGGCACCGTCAGCACGGACCAACTTGCAAAAAATCTTCAAAAAAACGATTTTTTCTTCATAACTTAAACTTTTGATATACTCTTCGTCCATCTTGTCATTCCTCAATAAGATTTATCTGAAATCAAGCATAATCCATAAATAAAACTTGTCAACCATTTACGCTATTTTTTTACTTTTAATTGACAACAGCCGTATCTTTGATATGATGATTTCGATAAAGAGGGTGGCCATGAAGCTTTTTTCCGATTTAAAATATGACAAAGAAGAAATGCAGGATGATGCTGTCGAATTTTTCAAAACGCAGCTTTATCTGCCGTCGTATATGGAAAACGTCAAAGCGTTTTTAGCCGATGATTTAGCCGATTTCAAACTTTATTACGATGACGCGCAATACGTTTTTCAGCATATTTATTATGATGAATATGTTGTCGGCTATGATGAAGTCGGCGATCGTGTCATTCCGAAAGTTGACTACCGACGGCTGAGCCATGACCTTGAAAACAGCTTTTCATCCCTTCAATTGACCGACGACGAAATAGATCGCTATATGATGAATTTGGAAAGCGAATTTCGCAAAAATTCCTTTTTATCGCATATGGAACCATATTATATCGGCTATGATGCCGTTGCCGCCACGGTGGTGGCCGGTTATTCGCAAGATCCGATTTATTCCATCTATTCCATTATTCGCGAATGCGCAATGGCGTTGCATTTGAAAAAATTGCAGCCGGAATTGATGCGCCGCTTCGGATACCGTTACCAATACATTAATGAGAATTACACCGGCGAAGAACGCCTGCATAATTTAATGAAATATCGCGAGAGATATCGCTTAACCTTTAAAAACACCGGCGCATTTCGCGTTGTCCATTCCAGCGTATTTGCCTACGTTTATCTCTATCTGCGCTCATATCTGACCGGCGAAACGGAAGCGATGGAAGATTTTATTTTAGATACTTCTTCATCACAAATTTTCTTGCTGTTGCAGGGCGAAACTTTACAAACGATTGATTTTCCGATTGTCAAATATGCCTTACGCAAATTGAAAACCGATGGCTGTAAATATCTGCTGCATCCCGACGCTTCAATTGATTGGGACGCGCTGTTTGATTTTGCCATGGATGTCATCATCGCAACCGGCGGCATGGGTAACTTGCGCGCCCTCGGTGTTGACGGTATTTCCGCCAAAACCATTCAATCATTTTGGAACAAAAGCGCCAATATGCAACAAATGTTGAAAATTCTGCGCCGTTTGGTCATGAACAACAGCGATCCGATTTTCCAAAGGTTGATTGAAATGTGCGAATACCGTCTCGGTCGGCCGGGAAATGCCCAAAAGAAAATGGAACGTTTTATTGAAATGACGCGTCGCATTATGGAAAGAGAACGCGCCTATGAACTGACCAGACCGCGTACCATGGCACAAGAATTGCTGGCCGCTTTCCCTTCCGTCTTTTTGGTATATTTCCAATGGCACCACAATTTCCGCAACATTTATCCGAAAGTTTCACCGAAAGATGCTTATAACGAACAAAAAATCCAAGAAAATCGGCAAGCACAAGATAAATTGAGCGTCCGCATATACAGCAACGCCAATGAACGCCGAGAAAAAGAACGACTGTATGATGAACAGCAAAAAAAGCGTTCGCAAAACTCGCAGGATAAATTAAGTTTCAGTGTCGGACAAGCGAAAGAAAAGGCTCAAGAAAAAGCTCAAGCTCAACAGACAGCCGAAAAAGTTAACTGGCAACCGATAACCTCTACCGAGCGCAAAGAAAACACCGCCTCGACCGAAAACTTGTTACGCGAGAAAAAACAACAGCAAAATTCCATTTAGAGTTTGTCTTGATCAATCAGATAATATCCGTCTTGTTTCACAAGCCACGGATAAATATTGGTTTCGCTGACAATCTTATACGATAAAGTCCACGGATAATCTCTGAAATTGGTGCGATGTTGCGGTTTAATAATGCAGCTGACATTATATTTTTTCAAGAGTGCCAGCAATTTGGCCTCATCTCTTTCCATCCACATCTCACGGTTGCTGATAATACCTTCAATATTGCTGTGATACGGCGAACCGACAACATCAATCTCTTTTTCAAAAATCAGCCGCGGCGCTTCAAAAATATTGGCCAAACAGATATGACCGGACGCAATTTCCAAATCTTTATGGTCTTGTTCCATTTTATTATTTTCTACGGACAAAGTAGACATATAACCAATCGTTATCAAAACAAACGCCACGCTGATAAATTTATATTTCCGGTTTTCCGATTTTGCATAATCAATATCCGTCAACATGCCGGCGAAAAGCCCCGTTGTTAAAACATACAGCGGCACAAAGTACCAATGAAAACGGTTGGCGGCGCAGCTCAATATTGTGAACAGCAGCATAAAAAGAGCCAAATCCCGCAAATAGAACGGAAATTTTTTATACCGATAACACATCACGGCCAACATGACTGCCGATAATAAAATGCTGAACGCCATCTGCGGATAATCCCAAATCGGCAACATCTCATTCACATACGGTAAAAAATATTCTTTGATATGCTCTTCATAAATCGGCGCTGTCAGCTGTTGCCAACCGAAAATCAGCACCATCAGCAACAAAGAAATCACCGCTGCACCCGATAGAATACCGATTTTGGAAAATACGGTTTTCGGCTGAACTGCCGCAATACCCGCAAACGCCAGAAAAATCAAGGCACATAACACCACATGAATGATGGAAAGTCTGGTGTTTTCAAGCACCGACCAACCACCGAACGGCGGATTGAGTACCCAAAACAGCGTTGTTGTCGCCAACATGCCGAAACTGTAAACGGCGATGTCTTTCACCGCCCGTTGTCCGCAGAGCCAATCATAACTCAACACCGTTAACACACAACCGAATACCACCAAACCTTCAATGGCGGAACAAGCCCATAAATCAAGCGCGCTGAGGCAGCCGGCGACAAAGAAATAACGCAATTTCAAACCATTATAACTGCATAAAACCGCCGCCGCATTAAACATCAAAATAAAATCTGCCAGCGAATGATGATCCGGTCGATAAGGATGAAAAATATCGATAACTCTGATTAACAGTATCGCGCTGAAAACAGTCACAGGCACCAAAATCGAAGCCCGCTGATGCTGCTTCGGCAAATATGTTTCATAGCACCACACCAACATCCACACGGTAAAAATATAAAACAGCGGCGATAAAAGAAAACCGCTGTAAAAAATCGCTTCTTTAATCGGCATAAATAACATAAAAGGCAGACACAAAAGAGCCCATATAACATCTACCGCGCGGGTGAAATGCAGATTAAAACCGGTCGGCGGATTGCCGTAAGGAAACAGCTTTTCTGCCCATTGTCCGGTGCTTAACAGTTCAAACACACGCTGTGCCCGTGTGTAACAATCCGTATCCATATAATAAAGATGGCCAACGGACCAGAAGATATTGCCCATCAGAAAAAAGCTGATGAATACAGCAAACAAAGTTACTGTCATATAAGGATAATTCTCCCAAAAATGCTGTTTCGGCATCATATCGGTTACTCGCCCAGCAATCTTAATTTTTCCAGTTGACCTCATAATACCCCTCTTTTTTAATCAACCAAGGATAAACATTTTTGCCCTGAACAATCATATACTTGAAAGTTTCCGCCGGTACTTTCTCTGCACCGTTTCTTTCCGCAATGATGCAGCGAACATGATATTCTTTCAACAGTTGCTCAATTTCCTTTTCATTTTTTGAAAGCCATATTCTTCCGGCTTTACCGATACCTTCAATATTGCTGTGATACGGCGAACCGACAGTGTCTATATTTTTTTCATAAATCAACTGCGGCGCATCAAATAAATCCGTCAGACACACCTGCTTCGGCGGCAATGACAATGCGGAAAAGTCCGTATAATTCAAGCGAGCGGAAAAAGAAAACATATAAAACATCGTAGCTAAAAAGAAACCAAACAAAGTCGCTTTGTAATAATTATTCGGTTGCTTCGATACAAAATCCAAATGCATTAACACAAAAAACAAAAAAACATTAATCAAAACATACAGCATCAAA
>JAGCYN010000126.1 GCA_017960745.1 Alphaproteobacteria bacterium
AAAACCAACCTGTGCGCGAATAAACTTTTGCGGTTTTCATCAACTGTGCAAACAGAGAAATTTCAGGGTCATAATTTATATTAAAGCCCATTTCTCGCAAAATCATATATACTTCGTTACTGATGTGGTCACGTTGACGACGTAATTCATCTTTAAGCTTAAAACTGCGAGGTTTACCGACATATATGCGAATTTTAGGCAACGGACGATGAGGTAATCTGCCTTTGGTCTTGGAAAAATAACCGTATTGAGGCCCGTCAATCCACACCGGAATAAGAGGAGCTTTAGATTTATCGGCGACCAAACCCGGAGCTTCGTATATTTTCATCAATCCGCCGTCTTCGGTAATTCGTCCTTCGGCAAAAATAACCACAAGTCTTCCTTCTTCTACCTTTGCTATCAGCTTTTTGATATCGGCCGGTTCAATCGGATTAAAGTGTATAACGTCGGCACTTTTCATTAAAAAACTGATCCAATGACGGCGATATAAATGGCCGTTCAAGGCAAACACCGGATCACCCGGTAAAAAAGCAAACAACAGTATCGGATCGAGATAAGATACATGATTGACAACATAAACGCCTTTGGTCGGGAGTTTGCGGGTATCAAAACTAAAGATACACCTTGCTTTAAGCAGGGTAAAAAGGGTGCGCAAACAAAATCTGACAAATTCTTTCACGAGATTAGCCTTTCCATTGTTACATATTAACTTTGTTGTACCATAAGGGAAAGTTTTGTAAACAGAATAATTGAATAATTAACAGCTTTGTTTAAGCTTATAACCTATTGTTTTAACATAATTAAATTTTTTATATAATAAATTTGTTTATAAGTGTAAAGAAAAAACTTGCCAAAATTAAATAAATGCAATAGTTTCCTCTCGGTAACTTAAAAAAAATTCAGTTAAATTAGACAGTTGCCTCATGTCATAATGAATGGTAGGACTTATATGAAAAAATTTTTGACTTTAACCACGGCTATCGCGACGGTTTTATGTTCAAGCGATGCCTTTGCAGCCGGTTTCCATTTGCGTGAACAGTCTGCTGCAGCTCAAGGAAACTCTTATGCCGGTGCAACCGCCGGTGCGGAAGATATCTCTTATACTTATTACAATGTAGCCGGTTTAACACGGCATCAGGGTACTCAGATTTCTCTCGGTGCAACATATATTGCTCCGAAAGCGGAAGCGAAAAATGTACGGGGAGAAGACGGTCGTCGGGATGCTGACGTACAAAACGTCGTTCATGCCGCGATTTCGCCAAATTTTGCCGTTTCGCATCAAATCAATGAAAAGTGGTTTGCCGGTATCAGCGGCAACAGCCCGTTCGGTATGATTACCAAATATGATAAAGACTGGGTGGGTTCCGATCACGGTATTACCTCTGATGTTAAAACCGCAACCATTACGCCGATGGTGGCCTACAAGGCAACCGATAAATTATCACTCGGTGCCGGTTTGCAAGCACAGTTGGTATGGGCTCACTTAACCAACAGCCACAGCCGTTCCAGAACGGGAATCGTTACGGTCGGCGGTCATGCGATGGATTTGGGTTATCAACTCGGTTTAATGTATGAATTCAATCCGGCAACACGTTTCGGTATTGGTTACCGTAGCCAAATCAGACATAAAATTAAAGGCAAGATGAGATCTTCGGGCAGTGAACTGAGCGCAATCCCGGGATATGCTGCAGCGGGCGCGCAAGCTGATGCACTTATGAATCAAAAAATCAGCGCCAAGTTAACGACACCGGCGGTGTTTTCTGTGGGTGCTTATCATGATCTCAATGATAAATGGTCAGTGATGGCTGAATATCAACGTGTTTTCTGGAGTTGTTTTCAGAATCTGACGTTTGTCAGCCGCAATGGCGGTTATGCTATCTCGCGTGTGAATGAAAAATGGCGTGATACCAATTTCTTCGCCGTTGGTACCAGTTATATGCTTGACGAACAATGGAAGTTGCGTTTGGGCTTGGCTTATGACCAAAGCGCCGTGCGTTACAAACACAGAACACCGCGTATTCCGGATACCGATCGTATTTGGTATTCTGCGGGTTTAAACTATCAGTATAATGATCATTTAAGCTTTAACATGTCTTATACTTATATTCAGGCGCATAAGGCTTCGTTGAACACGGCTTATACCGGAAACGAAGGTCGTAATGTGACGGCTGAATACAACAACTCCATCAAAGTATTCGCCTTTGGTGCTGTATATAATTTCTAAAGTTACTAAAACAATAAAAACTCTCCGTCCGCAAACGGAGAGTTTTTTTATGGACTTTTTTAGGATTTATCGCCTCTTCTCACCCAAATTATATATTATAGAAAATATACAAAAAATTATCAAAAAGCCTTGACTTAGACAAAAAATAACTTAAACTGACAGATGACATATGATATTTTATCTATTTTTAATCCTAATTTTTATTCAACTATGAGAGCAAATTTTTTGAATGCAGTTGCCGAAAACTGCCACATCAAAGATGTAACCATGCTGAACAACATGAGCCAGCAAGAACTCGTTGACAAGATTATCCTGCCGCATCTGGCCGGTATCGCCCGCGACAACATCCGCTACAATCGTATCACCGGTACGTACATGCAATTCCTGGCCGATTGGGGACAAACCTGCATCGAACTGGATCGCACCAGCGGAGAGCTCCTGATGGAAATGGCCTTACAGCGTTTGAGCAAAGGCGCCGTTATTCACAGCGGTGTACACCTTATCAATATTCTCCCCGATGAATATAAGAAGTACACAGCCGCATACGACGAGCCCGGTTTGGTCGGCCCCGAATGTTGGAACTTTATCAAGGCTAACCTTGTGTTCTGCATTCAGAATCTGCGCACTGAAAGTTATCGCTGCCACGCTGAAGCCATCCTTTGGGGACTGTTGGATCACCTTAACCCCGACGGCTCAACCAACGACGGCTACATGTGGAACAGACCTGACTATGTCGGCGCCTCCGAAGCAGAAGCCTATCACTGGGCTGAAGTTGCCGCCATCAAGTGTTTCGGTGTCGATGCCATCGCCCAGCACTTTGCCCCTAAGTGGCAACAGCACAAGGACTTCCTCAGACGCTACGATGACGGCATCAACTGGGACAACTTCTTCAAGAAGGTTGACCTTGACGCAGAGCCCTACTCTTCAGGTTTAGGCAGATTCGTTTACAAGCTGTTCGGTGCATATGACGGCCACGTCCGCAAGGCAATCCTCAAGGAAATTCACATGGATGCTTAAGTAACATTGTTCTCTTAACGAAGAATCCGCCGGTTTTCAAACCGACGGATTTCTTTGTTTTTAAATTCCTTTCAAATTACGCGCTGGCAGCTTCTTTTTCTTTTTCGCCGCCCTTTAGCGAAACGCGCAACCGCGTAATCCGCATATTGTCAACGCCTAAAACTTCGTAGTTGCAATATTCGTCTTCGGTTTTATCGCCGACTTTCGGCTCATAACCCAAAAGGTTAAACACATAACCGCCCATCGTGCTTTCGTCCGGTTCCGGATACGGCAATTCCAAAATTTCAAAAGCGTCTTCAACCAAGTACATACCGTCAAACTCATAATGATCGGCATCAAGTTTTTTCACCGGTTCTTCAGCCACTCCATCGTGTTCATCCTGAATTTCACCGACCAACTCTTCCAAAATATCTTCCATCGAAAGCAAACCGGCCGTGCCGCCGTATTCATCAACCACAATCGCCAAATGAATCCGCTTTTTCATCATCTCGTGCAAAATTTCGGAAATAGATTTATTTTCCGGCACAAACAGAATTTTGCGCACGATACGCTTCAAAATATCTTTATGCGGCGTGTTCTGCGCTTCCAGCAAATCACGAATGTGAATCATTCCCAAAATCTGGTCTTTATCTTCGGCACAAAGCGGAAAACGCGTGTGTTTGTTACGTTTCACGAAATCCATCACTTCATCAAACGTGCTGTCCTGATAAATACAGCGCATATCTTGCCGCGGAATCATAATTTCATGCGCACAGATTTCCGAAAAGTCGATGGCGTTTTGAATAATTTCGCTTTCCGTATCATCAATCACACCGCCTTTTTGCGATGCATCAATAATCAGCTTGATTTCTTCTTCGGAATGCGCATCTTCGTTTTCATCAACCTGCTGAATTTTCATCAGTTTCAAAATGCCGAGTGAAACATGGTCAAAACACCAAATAATCGGCGTGCAGATTTTGTTAAATGTATAAAGCGGCACCGCAATCAACATCGCATAGCGTTCGGTGTTTTGAATAGCCATCGACTTCGGCACCAACTCGCCGAGCACCACATGCAACAACGTAATAAACGTAAAGGCTACACCAAAGCTTACCGAGTGTAACAACACCGGATTATCTGACAGAAAATCACCGAAAATTGCTTCGAGCAAACGCGAAACCGCCGGCTCACCGATCCAACCTAAGCCCAATGAAGCCAACGTAATACCAAGCTGTGTCGCGCTCAAATAGGTATTCAAATGTTCGCTGATTTCAAGCGCTAACTTAGCGCGCCGACTGCCGGTATGCGCCAATTCTTCCAACTTGGTACGGCGGATTTTAACAATCGCGAACTCAGAAACTACAAAAAAAGCATTACAAAAGACCAAAAAGAAAACAAACAACAAATTGATGATATATGAATACACGGGGTCCATAATATTTTTTTAATTTTACCTCTAGCTGTTAAAAACAAGTTTGAATATAACATATCGCATAGAATTGTCAATATATAGTTAAAAAGCGTTTATTTATGACAAAAGTCTCGTCCGCTGACGAGACTTTCATCTTCATATATGCGCTCATATTTCAGGCGCAATTTCATCAGTTTCACCTCATCGTTCCTACAAATTTTTCCAGAAAACGCGATATTTTCCTCTGGCCGTGTGAAAAGAACGAATGGTGACGATTAAGTCCTCGGGCCGCGTTCCTTCGGGCGGCAATTTTTTGGTGTAGCCCTTCACAACATCGTTGGGTGTCAGATAGAAATCCATTGCATAAACCCCGGTGCTGTCAATAACACGCGAAAAACTGTGGACTTTGTAGCATTGCGGCGCGAATTTAAGAAAAATTTTCCGCCGCACCCATAGAGCAACCCCTGCTCCAAGCACAAAACTAAGTAAAATTAACAGTAGCATAATATGTAAATTGAATAAAGTCAGGCTCAGTATAGACTTATTTTTGACAAAAGTCAAATACAAAAAACTCCGACGATAACGGTTTATATAATGAAATTAACGGATATGTCTCGCTTGGTTCTTGTTTAAATTTAAAACCGATACACCGTCTTCACTGTAAAGTTCCGGATGAAAATCATAAATACCGGTGCGACCGCGATTAAAGTGCGCGACACACATATCAACGGCTTTTCTGAAACCGAGGTTTTCTTTACCGTAAATGCGATGATTGGCGCGATATGCCACCTCGCCTTTCATGCTCTTGAAGGCATGTATCAAAACCCGTGAAATCATCTTTTGAGGCTGATCTTTATTATAGCCGTAGGCCACGATGGAACCTAAGCCGATATTCAAAAACACATAATCGTGGTACATTCCGTTGGCATGCATACAGGTGCGCCAGTTGCGCCAAGTGGCCTGCGTGGCAATATCATACGGCACAATCGAAAACATCACGCGGTTAATTTCCCCGAGGGTTGATTTGGCCGATTCTCTTTTCACGATATCGGCATCGCGTTTGAAATCTTCCGCCACATAGGCAATGGCAGACAGCAACCCTTCGCGGGTAATAATGTCTTTATTGAGCCGCGCCGTTATTTCGCCGAACAACACTTCATCTTTTAACACCAAACGTAAATCGGCATTGCGCATATGACGGCTGATTCCCCGCTCTTTATTCAGTTTCATAAACGCCGCATAATCTCTGTTTTTCAATGTATTATACAATGCCTCATCGCTCATATCCAAACTCTCCGGCGATGCTTTCAATTTGTTGAAAAAGCGCTCAATCAAATGTTTTTTAGAGCTGAAAAAACGTTGCGGTCCGACCTTTTGTCCCTTCACAATAAAAGCATTATCGCAAAACTCGATATCGGTATATTTATCAACCAACATCGCAATATTGTACATTGCCGACTCGGATTGAATTTTCCACGGAATATCCATCACGATGCGTCCGTGCAAATTGCCTTTTTCATCATAAAATTCCGGCGGATAATACGGTTGTTCGTCTTTGCGGACCATCACCCCTTCGCGGATGGTTTCATCAATAATCCTTTTCACATTGGGATAACCGGAATATTCGGCACCGTGACCGCCGGAATTTTCAAATTGAAAAGCGGCGCGCTGATAGCGAAAACTAACCAACTCATCTTGATATTCCGCCACCGAAATACCGCCGGCCAATTTTGCCGATAAAGCATCAAAAATTTCTTTTTGTTGTGCGGCGGTTTCGTTATAAATGCTGAAGCGATGCGTTTCGTGAACATAGCCGAGCGTGGTGCGATAATAATCTTTGTAGTTCGGATGTTGCAACGAAATACCGGCGTTTTTTAGAATCTGCGCCGTTTGCGCGTGATTACGTTTTTTAATAAACGCACGCTCAACATCATCTCGTCTGAATTTAATTTCTTCTTCCGTCATCCGTTTTTACCAATCTCAACGGTCGCGAAGTTTAGCACACTTCAGGCAGAATGTAAAATATTTTTTTTGCCGATTTTTTTAATTTTCTTTGTGAATGTAACGCGGCGGAATAACCCCGCCTTTAATGCATAGCAAATAATACGGAATAACCGAAAACCGTAACCCGAGCTCATCATCACACTTGGTCCAGTCAACCGGATACGCCGGAATATCGCCGACCGACTTTAGGGTTTGCAATTCTTCATCAACGTCATATTGAATACCGCTCGGATCATTTACCGCAATCGGCGGCGAAACATAGATGGCCTCAATCAAACCGTCGGCTTCCATCGCCGAAACATCAATGGTAAATCGGTCGGCATCGCTGACAAATGCCTTCCACATTTTTTCGCTTTTGGGCGTCCATTGTACCGGTTCCGATAACATGCGGATACAACGACTGCGACCGGTAAAACATTTTTCCATCCATGCCACAATGCCCTCATGGGTATCGGCACCGGAACGTTTAATATAATAACTTAAATCGGCGTTCGGATTAGCGGCAAAAGACATTAAACCGTCCTTTAAAACCGTATTTCCGCTTTTCACGTAGTGATATAATTTCATCAGCGTTCCTTAAAATCTGCTTTTTTCAATATCCAAAAAATACTCGATTGTCGAATTTTCAAGTTTTTCGGTGGCCGCCTTATCACAAACGATAATTCCGTGCGGATGACGTTGCAATTCGGATATGGTCCAAACATGACTGATGGCTCCTTCCACACCGTGTTTCAAAGCATCGGCCTTTTTATAACCGGTTACCAAAATCATCACTTCTTCCGCATCCATAATGGTGCCGACACCGACCGTCAGTGCCCGTGTCGGAACCTGACTTAAGTCGTTATCAAAGAAACGCGCATTGGCTTTAATGGTGCTTTCTGTCAGCGTTTTCACACGCGTTCTTGAGGATAGCGAAGAAAACGGCTCGTTAAAAGCAATATGTCCGTCTTCACCGACACCACCGATAAACAAATGAATACCGCCGACTTTGGCAATCGCTTTTTCATAATTGGCGCATTCTTTGGCATAGTCTTTGGTCATACCGTCCAAAATGTGAATATTATCCGGTTTGATGTTGATATGATTAAAGAAATTTTCGTGCATGAAATAGTGATAGCTTTGCGGATGTGCCGGTGCCAAACCGATATACTCATCCATATTGAACGTGATCACATTTTCAAAAGATACCTTGCCGGCACGATAAAGTTTGATCAACTCGGCATACATTCCGAGCGGTGTCGAACCCGTCGGCAATCCCAAAACAAACGGTTTAAACGCCGTCGGACGAAAACGATTGATTTTATAGGCCACATAACCGGCCGCCCATTCGGCAACATCTTGAGCTTCATCTTTAATAATTACACGCATACTTCTTTTCCTTTACAATAAACTCTGCCGTCTACAATAGACATCAGAACATTTAATTTTTGACTGAGCAGCACCAAATCCGCATCATATCCCGGAGCAATCACGCCGGAATGTTCGCGTTTCATAATTCGAGCCGGATTGGTTGCGGCCATATGCACCGCCTCTTCCAATCTGAAACCGTAAGACACGATATTGCGCACACTGTCAATCATGGTTAAAGCCGAACCGGCAATTGCATCATCAGCTTTACGATAAAAACATTTATCCAAATAAACTTCCTCGCCGTTGGCCATCAGGTGTTTACCCTTTTGCTTGGTCGGTTTCAAAGCATCGGTAACCAAAACAATTTTATCCAGCGTTTTACAGCGCAGCAATAATTTGATAATTTCCGGATGGATATGAATACCGTCGGCAATAATTTCGCATGACAACTCCGGATGAATAAACACGGCACCGACAGCTCCCGGATCGCGGTGATGCATTCGGCTCATGGCGTTAAACAGGTGCGTTACATGCATAATCCGTGCCTGCATTCCCTCAATCATCTGCTTATAGGTTGCATTGGTATGACCGGCCTGCAAAATAATGCCTTTCGACAGGCAATACAGCGCCAACTCGCGCATATGTTTCAACTCGGGCGCCACAGTCATATTGATAATATGTCCTTCCGATGCTTCCCACAGCGCTTCCATATAATCCAAATCAACCGGGCTCAAACTTTCCGGCAACTGTACACCCAAACGCGCCGGCGAAATAAACGGCCCTTCCAAATGGATACCCAAAATCCGGGCGCCTTTTTCTTTGCCCATCGCCTGCACCACGGCTCTGATGGCCTTCAGCATTTGCGGTTTCGGTGCCGAATACAGCGTCGGAATAAATGACGTTACCCCGTATTGCAGAAGTTCTTCGGACATTTTCAAAATTGATTTGGCGGAACAATCTTCGGTTCCGTAACCGCCGACACCGTGAATATGCGTATCAATAAACCCCGGCGCCAGATAAGCACCTTTGGCATCAATCAGCGACGTATCGGCTCGGAATTTTTTTTGCAGAAAACGCTCTTCATTAAACACATCGACGATTTTGCCTTGCTTAATCAACACCGCACAATTCGACATCATTGAATAGCCGTTAAAAACCGTCGCATTATGAATACATATTGCCGCAACCATGGCATACCTCCGATTGCTCTTATCATGCGCGAAATTTACGCGATTGTAAAGTTTTATTTTACTAAGCATATCTCTTTAATTTGCGGTTTAAATATTTTTGTTGACTTAAAATTTTATTTAATTATAATAATTTTACAATTTATAGGGGTATCCAGATGTTGAAATTTAACTTTATTTTGATGATTGCACTAACCTTTTCCGCCGCGGCTCATGCCGACAATATTCGCTACGGCTATAACGCCAGAGGCGATTATGTGCCGGTAGAAGTTGACGGCAAACGAATTGATTACGGCTATAACGCCCGCGGTGATTATGTGCCGACCAAAGTCGGTAACGATAACATTGATTACGGCTATAACGCCCGCGGTGATTATGTACCGACCAAAGTCGGTAACGATAACATTGACTACGGCTATAACGCTCGCGGTGATTATGTGCCGACCAAAGTCGGTAACGATAACATCAATTACGGCTATAATGCCCGCGGCGATTATGTGCCGACCAAAGTCGGTAACGATAACATCAATTACGGCTACAATCCGCAGGGGCAATACGTTCCCGTCGGCATCGGCAGATAGTTCTCAATCGGGTAATTTCTCCGGTATAATTTCCAGAACAACGTAGTTCCACAACCGAGCTGCGTTGTTTTCTTTTAACCATTCGGGATATTGATGGCCGGCAAGCATCATGCCGTAAAGTTTATCGGTATTTTTCGCCGGATCAACGTAATATGTTTTATCCATATCGAGCGGCAACACAATACTGCCCACCTGATGTTTTTTAATCAGGGCGGCAACTTCGTTCATATCATTGCTCATAAAAATTCGATGATTATCCACGATACCTTCCACATTGCGATGATATGGCGATGCCACGGTCGGGTGTTCCGCGTACCAAAGAACATACGGCGTCAAAAAGATATCGCTGACCACCGCCCCTTGCGGAAAACGATATTGTTGAAAAAAGCGCACGTTAACACTCAAATTCTTTTCAACCGGCTTGGTCAAATCACGATAATACAGCGAGAAAATCACAAAAGAAATAATTTCAGCCAACCCGAGGAACAGCACACAAACGGCAAACTTGAAACGACCGTATTGTTGCCGACTTAACCACAAAGCAACAGCCACCGCGGCATACAGCACGGCATACGGCATAAAGCGAATGGCATATGCACTCAAAACCGTATACGGTATCGCAAAACATAAAAGCATAAACACTTGTTTGCGTTGTTTTTCAGCATACCAAAGCAAACATAAAGCCAACATTCCCAAAACCGGATATGTCATACAATAAATGTTTGCACCGCCCTGCATCTCGCTGATGCGATCGGTAAAGGCCGCGGTAATTTCCGGCGGAAGCGGCGAATGCATATAACCGCCGAACCAAAGCCCCGATAAACAGGCAACAGCGGCTGTCCCCAAAAAGCCGAACTGTATGACTTTATGACGGATAAAACCACCGATGTAAACCACGGCGGCAACGATAAGAGCCAACACAACATACAAAACGGAAATTCGACCGTTATCGGCATAAAAATATCCCTGTAACGGCGGATTGAGCAACCACCAAAACAAACAACCGGCCGCATATCCGGTCGTAAAACGTATCAAATCGCGATACCCGAATTGCCAAAACAAATATCCGCCGTATAAAAACATAATCGTGCAAGCATACATAAAAACGCCTTCAACCGCCAGCCATAACGCCGCCGAACACACCACCGCGGCCTGCCAAATCAGGTTTTTCCGCCCCTGGCGCATATATTCAAACAACACCCATAACAGCCACACCGCCAGCAAAATAATCACCGCGTGGTGATCCGGCCGATTGACCTTAAAACACATGTCAAACTGCGCCTGCATCCACAATATCAGATACATAGCAAAACGACTGCGTGTATTCATCCCTGCCGCCCCGATTTTTTGCAGAAAATACAAAACACCGAGAGCGCATAAAGGCGTTAGTATAAAACCGCCGGCAAAAACGGCAGCTTTGAGATTCATAAACAACAAAAACGGCAACGCGCAAACGGCCATCAAAATATCCATCAGCTTTGTCCAATGGCTGATTTCGCCGAACGGGTAATCGGTTTGAGTAAAATAATGCTCAAACATCGACGGATGCAACATAAAATCGATTGTCCGCAACGCATGCATATAGTTGTCGGCATCTGCATACAAAGCGCTCGAATGCTGATATTGCACCCAATACAAAAGCAACAGCAATAATGCATATAAAGCAGTTTCGATTTTCAGTTTTGCGGACATATTTTCCCTTCCCGTGGATAGAAGTTTAACACAATTTCGGGCATCACCAGCAACGACAAATAATTATCCACAAAAAAAATAAATCATCAGATATAACACTTTACCTGATACCGAAAATCAGCTTATATGAATGTGAAATCGAACAACAATAAAAAGGAATGAAAAATGAATAAATCAACTCTTTTTGTTTTGCCGGCGCTGTTGACCGCGTTTGCCGCGAATGCTCAGGCTGCCGACGACGATGCCAACTATGGCTGGAGTGCCGTTTTGAAGAAAGCGGGTTTGGAAGTTTCTTCCACCGAAGTGAAAAATTCCGAAGAATATAAGGACTCGCCAAATGCCGAACTCAGCGGTGACAGTGAAACCGTAACCAAAGGTATTTTTGATTTTTCGCTGATTAACCAGCAGGAAAAATACAAATGGGATAACAACCTCTTTATGGAATACGGTAAAACCAAACTGCGTCCGAAAGAAGGCCCGAATGTTGAAAATGAAACGGCTGATAAAATTTTAATTTCAACTGATTATGCACGCAAAGTATGGCGCTATTGGGACGCCGATGTCGGTCCGTTCGTCAACTTGGCTTACCAAACCGAATTTGATGCCAATGAAGGCGCACCGCGCACCAAAATTGCACGCGGTACCACAGGTATCAAAATGTTTGACGGCCCGATTATCAAAAATCTGTACGCCGCCGCCGTCGGTGAATATGACTTCACATACAGCCACGACAAAACCTCAAAGTTTGCCTATGAAGTCGGTATGGAAGCCTCTTATCCGGTACGCGAAGGTGTCACTTTCAACTTTGATTCGTATTTCCGTGACTATGTGGCATACAGCTCCTATAATCCTCATGATTTTGAATATGAGCTGAGCTTAAAAGCCGATTTGATGGTTGATATTTATAACGGTTTAGCCATCGGTCCGTATGCCCAATATTTTCGTGCCACCGACCGCGGTTCCAGCAAATACGGCAGCAGCACCATCTTGGGTGTTGAAGCCTCTTACAGCGGTTCTTGGGGCTTATAAAAGAGTGTAAGAGCATGAAAAAAATATACGCGCTTTTGCTGATTATAACAGCATTAACACTTGTGTGGTGCGTATATTTTTTCATGCCGGTTCGCCGCATTATACCGAAGCCGGTTGACACTTCCAAAGAAACCGTTCCCGTCTTCTTTCCCATTGACAATAACTATGCCAAATTTATGGCCGTCTCCATGGCCTCCATTCTGGCAAATACCAACAATCCGGTGCATTTTTATGTGATGCACAGCGGTCTTTCCGACGAAAATAAGGCAAAATTGGAACAGCTGAAAAAGTTTCGCGACTGCGAAATTGATTATATTGAATTTGATGATAAAAAAATTCCTTTTGCCTACCACGGTCATGCCAAACACATCTCGAAAGAAACCATGATGCGGCTCTATGCTGCCGATTATGCACCGCAATTTGATAAAGTTATTTACCTTGATGCCGATTTAATTTTTGTCAGCGATATCGGAACGTTGTATCGAACCGATATAGATGAATATTATATGGCGGCTGTCCCTGACCGCATTTTATATTTCGGCTTGCTGAAATTACCGGCACAAGTGCTTTACGCCAACGCCGGCGTGATGATATTTAATACTAAAAAATGGCGTCAAGACAATATAATAGAAACTTTTATTAAACTATTACGAGAACACTTTACAGAGGTATTATATCCGGATCAGGACGTTTTAAATATCGCTTTTGCCGGTAAAACGGTATACTTGCCGCAAAGCTATAACACAACCGTTAACTTCCCCTATCCGTTCTATCAGGAAGAAGATCCGACCTATGATGACGCCAAAGTTATTCACTGGGCCGGACCGGAAAAGCCATGGAAATACCCGAATGTCAAAAAGCAAGAGCTGTTTTGGCGCTATGCGGCCGTGACACCGTTTTATGCCGAACTCCGTCGCACCTATTTATTTAACCTTTTGCCGTTCTGTTATGATCTATTGGTCAAAAAATTCAGCAATAAATATTAACACAATGTTACGGGACTTTTGAGCGCAAAACATCTAACATATTCTCAGAGGTGAGAAATGTTGAATAATCCGTTCGCCGGCGTGTTTCGCCAGGCTTTTATAAAAGATGTTTTAAATGATGCTGTTCAGACGCCCGTCCAAATAAAACAGCATCCCGAACGGGTTCGGCTGTTTATGGACAGCTTAAATCATTTTCTCAAAAGCGCGGGACAGCCGCCGATTTTATATCAGAAATATGCCTTCAACGAACATAAATTGTTTGAATATGCGTTGTTTTTACGCGGTTATATGCGTGATTCACAAAAGATATTAGCCTCGCTCGAACAAAAATACGCCACCGACGAACATCTGATTGATTTGTTCCAGGCTTCCAGCGAATATATCGTGGCATGCAATCATCAGCTGCATGATAAACGTGTGTTTGATAACAATGTGGCCTATCATTTCTGGAAAATTGATCTGCAGGACGGGTTGCCAAACGCACACTATCTGCCGCAACAACCGGCACCCGAAAAACATAATCTGTTTTTATTTATGCCGTTTCGCGTAACCGATGATGAAAAAACGCTGAACAAATGGTTATATGCCAATATGCGCGATACTTTGAACAATCAGGAAGTCTTTGTCAAAAACGTTGATACCTTTGTGGTTTTCTACCCGATTCAAAAATCGCGTGCCTCGAATATCACCTCACTGCTGAAAACCATCCGCGACGGCAACACCTATTTTGAAAAACAAGATATGGCGTATGTGCAAAAAAATTGGCTGCACTTTATCGCACAGGATATTCAAACGAATGATAACGGCGATGTCATTTCAGCCAAACCTTATTCAAAAGAACAATTGTTTTCCAATTTGCGCCGTATGACGGTCTTCAGTTATTGTGCCGGCACCGCCAATGCCCATCGCTGTTTAAACGCGCTTTATAAGGTT
>JAGCYN010000127.1 GCA_017960745.1 Alphaproteobacteria bacterium
ACTAATTCAAAAAATGTGTCTTCGCTGGAATTTATATCTCTTAAAGAGAAAAGTTTCCAGAATTGAGAGATATATTTTAGTAGCTCGTTTTGCTCACTAAAGCTAACAGCTCAAACTAATCAAACAAATTTAGTTTTTTAACTAAATGGCTCGCAGGGATGCCTGTATGTCATACAGAATTATTATGCTTTTTTAACAATAACCTAATTTAATTTTTGAAAGGAAAAATAAAATGCAAAACTTTTTAGAAAAATATAACGCAAACAAGATTGAAACCTCAAAAGATGAGGGAATGCTGACTTTGGAGAAAGCCAAAGAAAGAATTTTACAGCTTTTGACCGAGAACATTCGGAACTTTAAGAATAATACTTGGGATATTAGTAACCGTATGAATAAGTTGATTACGGATACGGAAAAGAACTCAATATTCAATCTTCGTTTGGGAGGTAAGCGTATTGCTCGTTATTCTTTGGATTTATTGACAACCGAGCAAAAACTTAATTTCTTGGCTGATTTCTATACCAGCGTTGCCAATAATGAATTTGACAATGAGATTATAGAGTTCTTGGCTCAAGAAGTGGATAACGCAGCCGTGCGTAAGAAAGAAGCCAATGAGCGCCGCCGCTTAAAGAAGAAAGCTCAAAAAGAGCAGAAAGCCCAAGAAGATGCAGTAAAACAAGCTGAAGCAACAGCCAGAACCATTGCTGCAGCAGAACCAATGTTGCAAGAACTTGGAATTGTAACCGGAGCAGTTGCTTAAATGGCAACGGAATGTATCAGGGGGCTAACCATATAGCCCCTTGATAACAAAGTGTAACATTTTCAGGAAAAAACAACGGGTTAGATTTCATTTTTTACTTTAATTTTGATAAAGGAAACTATAAAATGACAGGATTAAAAGAAGCATTGCGTAAGATTTCATCAAAGCCCTTATCTGAAGAGGAATTGGAAAGAGGAACTCGGCATTTAATCGGTTTTGCGAAATGTTTATTAGAAATGCGACAGGAGATATTGAATAATGAAAGCAATAATACTAACCAGAGTATCAACAAAAATGCAGGAAGAAGGATTGAGCCTGCTTGCGCAGAGCAACCGTCTGCAAGATTATGCTGATAGAAAAGGTCTGGAAGTCATTAAAACCTTTGAGATTGTTGAGAGTTCAACGCATGGCGAGCGTAAGCAATTTATGGAAATGATTAATTTCTGCAAGAAACAGAAAGAAACCATTGCTATTGTTGCTGATACGGTTGACAGGGTTCAGCGCAGCTTTAAAGAAAGTGTTTTGCTTGATGAACTAATGCGGAAAGACAAGATTGAGTTGCACTTTTACCGGGAAGGCATGGTCTTAAACAGCAAATCCACATCGGTTGATATTATGCGTTGGGACTTCTCGGTAATGGGGGCAAAGGCTTATGTCTTACAACTCTCCGAGAATGTCCGCCGCTCCAATGAGCAAAAGAACAAAAATGGCGAGATTACCGGACAAGCCCCTCTGGGATATGAAAATTATATCAATGAACGAGGGAAAAAGTTTGTGCGTCCTAAAGAACCTGATGCCACAATCATCAAACAACTCTTTGAAATGTATTCTTTAGGTAATACAAGCGTTGCGGAGCTTGTGCATTATGCCAATATAATGGGATTAAAGAGCCGCAAAGGCTCTCCTGTTTCCGTAAACACAATCCATTATCTGCTGGATAATCCTTTTTACTATGGCGAGATGCGGACATTCAGAGGTGTCATGCCTCATGTCTATACCCCGATAATTACCAAAGAATTATGGGATTCGTGCCAAGAGCAAAAGGCAATAAGAGCCGGAGATATAGGCAAATACTCTCCAAAGCCTATGATTTTCAAAGGAATTGTTCGTTGCGGCATAACAAACAGAACTTGTCCGACAGAGCTTAAAAAGAAAAGATTTCCTTATGTTGTATGTTGGAAACAAGATAAGACACGGATTTATGTCCGTGAAGAAGAGCTTGTTAAACATATCTGTTCTGTCCTCAATAGAATAAAACTCCCTAACAATGTGCTAAACGAACTCCAACAAGAATTAAAATCATCCAAAGGGGCGGAACGTAAATTTTACGCTCAAGAGATTAAGAAACTCCGTGAAGAACAGGATAAACTCAAAGAAAAGCTCAATAATTTGTTTGATATGCGTTTAGATGGCGAGCTTGACAGAGAAACATTTGACCTGAAACGGAATGAAATACAGGTCAAAATAAACCGCTTAAAGAATAAGGTTACAGCCCATGAAAAAGCTGATAACAGCTTTGATGAAACACTTTTAGGTTTGTTGGATATTGCAACACAAGCCGGAAATATCTTTGAGCGGTCGCAGAATCTGGACTTAAAGAGATTATTACTGAAGTTTGTTTTTGAGAGCCTGACTTTAACCGAAGGCGTATTAAGTTACAAACTGAAGTTTCCGTTTAACGAATTTGTGAATAGTAACATTTTGATGGCACAGGCTGCCAAAGCATACGAACCGAAGCAAACGCTTATAAATCAAGGCTTAATTGAAAATGATAACGAAAATGTACAGTTTGGGTCTTTAAAATCATACGAACCGCAAATTCTTGATAAAAAACAAGAGGTTACATTAAAAAATGCAACCTCTCTCCAAATTGGTGATCCCAACGGGACTCGAACCCATATTGCCACCGTGAAAGGGTGATGTCCTAACCATTAGACGATGGGACCACAAAAATCATTTGCATATATACCTATATTTTTTGCCAAGGTCAAGAACTTTTTTCATAAAAAATATTTTTTCTTTATTTTTTTACCAATTCGGAAATATGAACCAGCTTGAAACCGCGTTGTTCAACATCCTTTACCCAGTCGCGCAAGGCTTTCAACGTGTTTGAATGCGGATGCCCGATGGCCACAACATTGCCGTGTTTCTTGGCGATTCTTTCTGCTTGCCGCAACTGCCCCATAATGTAAGTATAGTCATTTTCGTTATCCAAAAAGACATCGCGCGCAATATACGGAACGCCGTATTTGTTTGCCGCAATTTTCCCAACGGAACGCGAAGTGGTCTTCGAATCAAGGAAAAACATGCCGCGTTGTTTCAAAACTTCCATCACATAACTCATCGGCTGCATTTTTTCGGTAAACAAACTGCCCATGTGGTTGTTGATGCCCGTCAACTTAACACCGTCATAGCGTTGCAACATCTTGGCGAGTTCGCGCTGAATTTCGACCTTATCCATTTCCGGCGACAGCGTTATCGGCGCCAAATATGCCGGAACGTGTGGCATCATCGGCACATGAAGCATAATTTCATAGCCGGCATCGGACAACAGCTTTGCCTGCTTGGCACTGGCCGCCCCATAGGTCAAAAACGATGCCGTCATCGGCTTTGATATCTTGGCCAATTCCTTAACAAACGGATCACTCAACCCGATATCGTCAAGCACAATCGCTATCAACGCTTTATCCGGCTCATTTGTTTCTTGATTGGTCGACGGTACGGAAGTCTCCGCAACGGCCTTATTTTCCTCATTGGCAATCGGTATTTCATTATTTGCCGGTGTTTCTTCCGGCACGGCAACCGCTTCTGCCGGCAGCGGCGCTTCACTTTCGGCTTGAATTGCAAGAATATCCGGCGTTATCTGCTCTTCAACAACCGGTATTCCGACAATCGGCTGCGGAATTTCCGGCGCACTGACAACCGTTTCCGCAAGCAAAGGCTGTGGTTCGGCAACAACATCGACAACCTGTTCTTCAACCAAAGGCATTGGCGCCGCAGGCGCTTCCGCCGGCGTAAAATCATGAATTAAAGGCAAAGGCTGATTCAAATCAATCTCCGCCGTCGGCGCCACCGACGTCACGCTTTCGCGCAACAGATTGATGCTCGAAGAATCCGCTTCCCTTTGGATAATTTCAACAACCTGTTGCACGCGATGAGAAATTTCATCTTCAAACAAAAACGGGGCAACATTGACTTGCCTTTCGGCAACCAGATATTCCACCTCGTCCAAAGCAAAATTCTGCTTGCGATTGTGCCACAAATCACTCAGCAATATTCCAAGTTCGGTAATAATTACCGCTAAAAACAGACCAATGATTATCGAACTTTTCTTCATGCAACTACCCTGTTAATCTTTCTTTCTTAAGGTCGGGAACGCGATAACATCACGAATGGTCTCCGCACCGGTCAACAGCATAGACAGACGGTCAATACCCATGCCCATACCACCGCTCGGCGGAAAACCGTTTTCCAAAGCGTTCAAGAAATCTTCATCCAACATTTGCGCTTCATCGTCGCCGTTTTCGCGTGCGGCCACCTCGGCTTCAAAGCGCTCGCGCTGTTCCAGCGGGTTAGACAGCTCGGAATAAGCACAGCCGATTTCAATACCGCCCATATAAGCGTCAAAATGTTCAACCAAACGCGGATTACTGCGGTGTGTTTTAGCCAGCGGCGAAACATCGCGCGGCATATCCATCACGAACGTCGGCTCAATCAATGAAGCTTCCACGCGCTCATCAAACACTTCCTGCACCACCTTGCCCCAACAGGTGCAAGCACCGGCATCAATACCGATTGATTTAGCCATGGCTTGCGCTTCTTCAAGCGTTGCCGCCTGCAACAAATCAATACCGGTCTTTTCCTTGATTAAGTCAACAATCGAGGCACGTCTGAACGGCTTGGTTAAGTCTATTTCGTGTTCGCCGATGGTCAGCTTCGGCGCGCCCAACACGTCGGTTGTGACAAAACGCACCAAATCTTCAATCAAATCCGCCATATCGTTATAATCGGCATAAGCCTGATATGCTTCCAAGCCGGTAAATTCCGGATTGTGGTTTTTATCAATGCCTTCGTTACGGAAATTGCGGCCGATTTCAAACACGCGGTCAAAACCGCCGACAACCAGCTTTTTCAAATACAATTCCGGCGCAATACGCAAATACAAATCCATATCCAGCGCATTGTGATGCGTGATAAACGGTTTGGCATTGGCACCGCCCATAATCGGGTGCAACATCGGCGTTTCAACTTCCAAAAAGCCTTTGCTTTCAAAATAGCGGCGCACCGCCGATGTAATCCGACAGCGTTTTTTGAAAATATCTTTGCTGTCTTCGTTCATAATAAAATCAACATAACGCTGACGATAACGCGCATCGGTATCGGTCAGACCGTGAAATTTTTCCGGCAGTGTCTGCAAAGATTTGGCAATGATATCAAATTTTTCGGCGGCAACCGTCAATTCACCGCGCGGCGTGCGTCTGACAAAACCCTTTACGCCGACCATATCGCCGACATCAACGCACTTTAATATTTCCATATCTTCTTCAGACAAAATCTTTTTATAGCAAAAAGCCTGAATTTTGCCGCTTTTATCTTTAATATCAACAAACATACCGCTGTTGCGAACCGCCATCGCCCGACCGGCGATAACCACTCTGTCCTCGGTATCGACACCGGCTTCCAAATCCTTATATTTTTCCTGTAATTCGGCCGCATACGTTGTCGGCACAAACTTATACGGATACGGATTATAACCCTTTTCTTGCAAAGTTCTCAGCTTTGCCAAACGCGATTCTCTATGAACATTTGTTTCGTTTGCCATTTCTTTTTCCCACGTAATATCTAAAAACTGGTTAGACTATAAACCGCGGAATTCTATTTTTCAATAAAAAAGCAGACAAATTTATTTTTCGCGGAACAACTTTGTTAATTTCAAAACATCTTCGGTGCTGAGAATTTTCCGAATAGCCACCACTTTCTGCAACATTCCGCCGCGATAAAACGTGTGATGCCAGCGGAAATCATCTTTGCGGCTGCAAAAACTTTTCAGCGGTTCGTCCCACAGGCTTTCCGTAAACGGTCGATAAAGCCGATTAAACAAGAACAGCGGCCATTTTACCGGATTCCACGGTTCCGGCTCGGCATGGTCCAAAAATACCGCTTTACCGCCGTTGGTTAATGAATTTAGTGCATTGTCCATAACTTTCTGACGCGTTTTCAGCGGCAATTCGTGCAGCAGATTATAGCAAAGCACAACGTCGTATTTTTCCTCCCACGGAATCACGGCGTCGTGTTTTGTGATATTAATGCTGTAATGTGAATATTTTTCTTTGGCGCGCTCAATCTGAACATCGGAAATATCAAAAATATCAAGCTTGCCGTGTTTGGAAATTTTATTATAAATCAGCTCAATTTCCGATCCGAACGTTAAACCGATTTGCAAAACGTGGGCATTTTTGGTAATATCGTGCAACAAATCTTTCATGATGGTGTTGGTGGCGCCCAAATTGCCCATATAGACGATACGACTGTCATCAAAGACATTTGACAGCACTTTGCTGCTGTAAATCTTATTAAACAAAATATCCATATACGGCGGGAGCTGATTTTTTTTCATGGCAGTACTCCTATCTGTATTCTTCGACATTCAAAATGCCGCGTTTCATCGCCTCTCTGACGGCAGAAGTCCGATTATTGACCTTTAAGGCACGCATCAAAAGAGTGATGTGAATTTTTACGGTTCCTTCGCTTAAGCCGAGTTTATACGCAATTTGCTTATTGGACAGTCCTTCGGCCAAACATTGCAACACTTCCAACTGTCGCGGCGTTAAATCGGTCGGCTTTTCGGTTTCCGGTGCCGCATTATCACCATTATTTTTCGGGGCTTCTTCCGCATCTTTCAACAGCAAATTAAACATTTCCGGCTGATTTTGCATACCCATACGCAACAATTCCGGAGGAATGTAAATACCGCCGGCCAAAACCAGGCGGATGGCGCCGACAATAATGCTGTTCGGGAAAGACTTGGAAATATAGCCCGAAACCCCGATATCATAGGTTTTTTGCAAAATTTCGCGGTCAAACACGGCAGAAATAATAATAACCGGCACATCCGGACATTGACGATGAATTTTGCCCAAAGCTTCAAGCCAGTTGGCACCCGGCATCGCCAAATCGGAAATAATCAAATCAAAATCCGTTTGCTTATCCAGTGTTTCAAATATCGCTTTATAATTGCTGCACAACACAATCTCCGCGTTCGGAAATTCTTTACGCAAAATAAACTCCAAACCCTGCAAAAATAATTCATGATCATCAGCAATTAAAAATTTCATGACGTTTCCCCTGTCGTGTATCATAAATGCAAAAACTTTGCATAAATACATTTTTGTTTGGCATTATAGCAAAAGATATGTTAAAGAAAAATAAAATTGTGCAATTTTATCACGGAGAAAATAAAAATGATTATCACCATCGACGGACCGGCCGCTGCCGGCAAAGGCACAATATCGGCGTTGCTGTCAAAAAAATATCACTTGGTATCGTTTGATACCGGGATGCTTTATCGCGCCGTCGGTTTGCAAATGGTACTCACCGGCATGGAAATTACCAATGTTGAAGCGGCAACCGCAATTGCACAAAAACTGACTTTTGCCCAAATGATTGAATTATCACAGCATCCGGATTTTCGTTCGGATGTCGGCGGACAAGCGGCTTCTATTGTTTCGTCATATCAGCCGGTCCGTCAGGCATTGCTTGAAATGCAACGCAATTTCGCCAAAAATCCGACTTTTGCCGATGGCACACCGGCCGCCGGTGTGGTTTATGACGGCCGCGATACCGGAACCGTTGTTTGCCCGAATGCCGACCTCAAAATCTTTCTGATTGCCGATGTTGAGGTACGAGCACAGCGCCGCCATAAAGAATTTTTGGAAAAAGGCATCCAAAAATCTTATGAAAAAGTGTTGGCCGATATGAAAGAGCGGGACGAGCGCGATAAAAACCGTTCATCCGCGCCGATGAAACCGGCCGATGATGCCGTCATTATTGACTGCAGCACCTTATCCGTTGATGATTTGATGAAAATCATCATGCCGTTGGTTGAACAAAAATTATCGGCTTAATCATAAAATTCGTAAATATCCTGCCCGATAATAAACGGCAGCAGCTCCGGCATATCATCCTCAACAATGCCGTAGATTGAAATATCGGCAGGCGTTATCCGCAAATCGGTATAAGAGAAAAACGACACCGAACTCCAAATACATAAACAACACAATTTTTTCATGATAACCTCCGTTGTTGAGGTAACCGCAAAAATAATAAATTCAACTTGACGTAAAGTTTTTTTATGATATTTTTTGATGTCAGGCTGATTGGATGGAAAAAATGACAGATAAAGTTATTGTTTGGGACTTAGATAATACGCTGTATCGCGAAACACCGGAATTTCATAAGTTGCTGGATGAATTAACGGCGCAGGCTGCCGTTGAAGATTTGAATATTCCGCTTGATTTGCAGACGGCGAAAAATATTGTAACCGAGTCTTACCGTACTTATCGCGACGGCGGCGAAATATTCGTACAAAAATACGGCGTTTCTCCGAAAGATATGTTTGACGCCTATCACAAACGCAAAGAACAAAATTTATATCCAATTAAACCTTATGAGGGACTGATTGAAAAAATTCAGCAACTTTCTTGTCCGCAATACATTTTATCAACCAGCTCTTACAGCACCTGTACCGCCATTTTAAAGCATATCGGCTTGTATGATTTTTTTGCCGACAAATACTATTCTGTTGAGCAGTTTGACTGCTACAAAAAAAATGAAAGCCCGGACGTCTATCTGAAGTTCTGCGAAAAAATTCAACATCAACCGGAACAATGCCTGTTTGTTGATGACAGCTACTCTAATTTGGAATTTGCCAAGAAAGCCGGTATGATTACCATCCGCCTCTGCCATGGCAAAACCAACACCAAAGGCGCCGAATTTATTGATTATGCGGTTGACAATATTGAAGAGTGCTTAAACTTATTACAGAAACTGTGCGCCTGATTAGCGACAAAAGTTATCTTCACGTATATAATTTTCTTTTGTATCTATCTCGCCGTTTTTTTGGGCAAGAGCATTCACAAACACATCAAAAACGCCCTTAATTTGACCGGCGTATTCCTGGTTTTTCCTTTCGGCGACACCCTCCGTCTCACTATCCACAAACGGACCTACCCTTTGGATAATCTGCGGAATCTGAACTTTCAGAGCCTGTACAAAAACCAAGAACACATAATGAGCTATATCCAAATGGGTTTGCTCATGCCGTAAGGTCAGCTTATACTTGCAGCTGTCTTTCGGGATGTCTTTATCAATATAAACCACCGGCGTATACCAAGTTTTGATGTTAATAATGCTCGGATACACACAATAACGACCGTCAGGCAACATTCTTGCCCCCATCTCCGTTGCTATTTCTATACTCGGCGATAAACTGGTCAGTCCGCGCATTTTACCGAATAACGGAACTTTTATTTTCTGGCTCTCGGCAACTTTCCGAATCTCTTTATCAGTTTTGGAAAAATCGTATTTCAATTCGCCGAAATTATAAACAATCTGCACATCCGGCGGCGTTTCCTGCATCATTTCCCGACACTTTTTCAAATCATACTCATACGAAGCGGCACGAGCAGATAACGGCAACAGCAAAAAACTCAAAAATAACAATCTTAACATCGGCAATTCCTCTGATGTTGAAGATAGCACCGATTTATTAAGCCTCCGTTAATGATTGGAAATTATACTGAGACCATGAAAAAATTTTGATTAACAGGTAATGCTGTATTAACATTTTTGCGTTATGATACCGCCGAGAGGTTGCCGATGAAAAAATATATACTGATTTTAATCGCATTGATTTTTCTGCCGCTGTATGTCAGCGCGCAAAACGTCAAGCGCGGCGATGTAATGCCGGGCTTTTTTGTGCCGGATGGCGCTTTGCAAACCCAAAGACAACCGGAAAAATTGCCGCCGGTTGAGGCTATTCAATACGGCAAGAAAATGTCTGACGCCCTGATGGAAGCTCAAATTCAAAAGCAACAGGAAGCTCAAAAGGCGCAACAGAAAAACACGGCGACACACACAACAGCCGACAACACCGCGAAAAAATCAAAAAATTCTTTCTTGCCGGCACAATATACGGCAAACGCTCAATCGGAACCTTCATCTGTGCGTCAAAAGTTAGATGAAGTCATCGCCGCCGGCGAAAAGCCGAAAGAAACGGCGACAGAAATCCAAACCGCAACTGCCGAAGAACCGGCGGTAAATACCGCTGAAACCCAACCTGCGGCCTTTGAAAATCCTCTGACAAGATATATTGGCGATGAACAAGAATCGGAAGCGGAAGCCCAAACTGCGGCTGTTGAAGAACCAACGATATTGTATACCGGCGATGAACAAGAGACAGCAACAACCGAAACCGAAACACCATCGGTTGCCGTAACCGACGCCGAAACGCAGGCCGAACCGCAAACGACACAGCCGATACAAACGGCACAAACGACGCAAACAGCTCAAGAGCCGCAAGCCGAAAAATCGGTCGCGCCCCAACAAAATATGTTTGAAGTTATCATGAGCGACTATCGCCGTGATTTGACCGATATCGGCCACGGCAAAACACCGCACAACGAACGCTTAGAAAAAATTATCGCCGATTTCCAAGACAAAGAACACAGCATTTAGGCTATTGATCGCCGATTCTGAGCGCCTCAATAAACGCCGACTGCGGCACTTCAAC
>JAGCYN010000128.1 GCA_017960745.1 Alphaproteobacteria bacterium
CGGCATTATGCTGACACAAACGCTGATTGCGTTGGGAAAAGAAGGCGTTGAAATTCCGAACGGCTCGATTTTGAGCTTAGAATACAATGACGGTCAATGGAAAGTAGGAGGGTTTATCTGATGAGTAACGTAAAAATTCAAGACGTTGATGATATTGCCAACGCAAAGTATGTGATGCTTTCTTTGTTGCGTGAATTGGATAATATGCGTGCCAAAGATAAAGACAATCCGAATTATAAAAAACAAATCGAACAGTTGGAATATGACTTAAAACATTATGATGATAAAACACTGTTAAATAAAGTTAATCAGGTTTATGTACCGTATTTACAATCATTGCTGGAGAAAAACTATGACTGAGTTCAAGCCGCTGTTAACACCGGAAAAACATAAGGAATGGGTGGAAGAGTGCATCATTCCGCACTTTACCAGAGGTGTAACGAAATCATCCGAGCCGACATTTGTGCTGGTAACGGGGCAATCCGGCGCCGGTAAAAGCTATTCTTCAAAGCACTATGCCGAAGAATATTTGAAGGAAAGACCGGTGGTTTTCGGCACCGACGATATTCGGATTTTGCATCCGCAAGCGATGGAAATTATGAAAAACGACTTACTGAATTATCCGTTCTTAACCAAAAAAGATGCCGGTATGGCTCGTACCGCTTTGCTGGACTATTGCTTTGAACATAAACTCAATGTGGTGGTTGAGAGTATTTTGCTCAGTCCCGATGATTATAAAATGCAAACCCTGATTGATGCCAGAAAACACGGATATCGTGTTGATGTGGTGGCGCTCGGTGTGCATCGCTATTTGAGTGAAGTTTCCATTTTTAAGCGCCAGGAAGATCAAATGCGTATTAACGGCGGTGTCGGTTTTCCGGCTACCCCGAATGAGCATGATGCGGCGCATGATTTGTTGCCGGATATTTTAGCCAATATGCTTAAATGTGAAACGGTTGATCGCGTCAGCATTTATAACCGCGGTTATCATTGTTTTTATGACAGTAATGTTGATGATACATCATCTTTGACGGTTAAACAGCGTTTAAGACGTTCGCGCAGCAGCTCGCTGAACAGTGATGAAATGACGGATGTTTTCCTCAGATGGCAGGAAGTTTTGGAGAGCATGACTTCACGTGGCGCTTCCGAAAAAGAAATGAGACGAGCCGACAGCCGTTATCAGAACTTTTTGAAAAATGCCGGTTTATTGCTACAGCCGGAATTCAGAAAATATGTGAAAGATGAAAACGCCCCGACAATATAAAATTTTCACGGATGAAAGAAAAGCCCTGCGTTTGCAGGGCTTTTTCAATAAGAAAATCTATTTTTTGACTTTCGTTTTGTCTTTAATTTTGACTTTGGATGCAATCATTTTTTCCAATTCCGCTTCGTCTTCCGGTGTTAGAATACCGTAAAGCGGCACGGAAAACGGCGGGAAACAGTTATGTTTTTGCAGATAATTGTAATGGTAATCAATACCGTCTTTCGGCACCAATGAAATAATCCGGCGTTTTTTGAAACAACAAAGAATATCGCATTTTTCGGCCGCCGCCACATCTTTCCATCTTAACATTTGCGTGTGGTCGATTTTGATGCCGCTATCGGTAATCAACACCGCTTGGTGGCGGCAAATGTATTTATAAACCCAAAAGCCGATAGAGAAGAACAGCACCCCGAGCAAAATCGGCGTTTGTGAAAACATAAGTACACATGGGCAGGCGATGGCACAATATGCAAACATGATAATCAGCACGGCATTCAAAACAAACCAACCGTTCAGCCAATTAAAATGATAATAAAATATTTTATCTTTCATGATATTTCTCCGTTATCGCAGTGTTTATTTCGACATTTCTTCTTTGGTCGGTACATCAGCCAAAAGTTGCTGCACAAATTGCGGCAGAGTGGTACCGGCCGGACCGTAAATATGCTTATCAAACAAGCTGTTGTTTGAGGTTTCTTCCATATTAAATTCATAGGTGTCGGCCCCGAACATCTTGGCAAATTGCACAAATCCGGCGGCAGGATAGACCACGCCGGAAGTGCCGACGGAAACGAACAAGTCGCAACTGTTGAGCAACCTGTCCACCTGATCCATATAAAGCAAACTCTCGCCGAAAAACACAATATTCGGCTTAAGCATGCCTGTGGTGCCGCAATGTTCGCATTTATCTTCCGAAGAAACATCGCCCCAAGTTTCAAACACATGGCCGCAGTTCATACAGACAATTTGGTTGATTTGTCCGTGAATATGAAACACATTTTGATTGCCGGCTTTTTCATGAAGCGTATCAACATTCTGCGTAACCACGGCAATATGCGCCGGATATTTCTTTTGCAGTTCGGTAATGCATAAATGCGCCGGATTAGGCTTGGCATTATAAAGTTCCGGTCGCATCTCGTTATAAAACTGATGCACATAGTCCGGATTGCGCCAATAAGCCTCGATGGTGGCCACATCTTCAACCCGGTGGTTGTTCCACAAGCCGTTGGAGCTGCGAAATGTCGCCAGACCGGACTCGGCGGAAATGCCGGCACCGGTCAAAATCACAATGTTTTTATACAGTCGTGTCATGAACAATATCTTCAAAAAGCTGTTGCGTCGAGGTTTGTTTGAGTTCGGAATGACGGCTGGCGTCCGCCAAAGCTTCGCGGCATTCGTAAGTATGAGTAATGGCCTCAAGCAAAGCCTGCGGATCAGTGCTCATTTTTTCATCATTCAGCACTTCGGCAAAGCCGTGATCTTTGAAACTGTTGGCATTCAGCGCCTGTTCACCGCGGCTTGATTTACTCGGTAGCGGTATCAGCAACATCGGTTTTTGGCGGCTGAGCAATTCAAAAATTGCGTTTGAACCCGAGCGTGAAACCACCACATCGGCCAAGGCCATCATGTCTTTAAATTCCTTATCCAGAAATTCAAATTGGGCATATCCTTCACGTTTTATGTCATTTAGCTGTCCTTTGCCGCAGATGTGGATCACGTTGAATTTTTCCAACAACTTATCCAAAATTTTGCTGAGAGCCTCATTGATGCTTTTGGCACCGAGCGAACCGCCGACAAACATAATGGTCGGTTTATGTTCGGTAAAGCCGCAAAAACTGAAAGCTCTGTCTTTATCGCCGTTTTCCAAACGATTGGATAGCACCGGACCGACATAACGGACTTTGGTTTTGTCTTGAACATATTTCTCGGTATCGGCAAAGGTGGTGAAAAAGGCGCTGACAAACGGCAACGACATTTTGTTGGCCAATCCCGGCGTGACATCCGATTCATGCATCATGATTTTCGGACAACGATTCAAATAGCCGGCCAAAACCACCGGAAACGAAACAAAGCCGCCTTTTGAAAAAATGATATCCGGTTTTTCGCGGCGAATAATGGAATATGCCTGCAGAATGCCGACCGGAATACGCAGCATATCGCGAAAGTTTTGCCATGAAAAATAACGCCGGAGCTTGCCGGTTTCAATGGCGTGAAATTGAACGCCGTCAATGGCGCGGATAATTTCGTTTTCAATACCGTTTTTTGAGCCGATATACACCACTTGCCAGCCGTCTTGCAAAAACAGAGGAATTAAGCCGGCATTTAAGGTAACATGGCCGCCGGAACCGCCGCCGGTAAAAATGATTTTTTTCATGTTATGAAACCTTTTCATCAGAGTTATCGTTGAGCATCAGTTGTTCATGTTCGCTGTCATCAAAATCATGATTGATGACCTTATTGGCCTTGGCCCCGTAATCTTTCAAGCGTGCAGCCAAAGACAGAGCGTTGCCTTTACCTTGTGAAAGTTTGGAAATGGCCTGTGTATAAGACTGGTTGGCCGAGGTTAAATTCTTTTCGATTTTTTGCATATCATCAACGAAATTGGCCAACTTATCATAAAGCGAACCGCCGACCTCGGCAATTTTCTGCACATATTTGTTGCGATTTTCGATTTGCCACAGATTTTCAATGGTTCGCAGCAACGGCAACAAAGATGACGGCGTGGTCAGTGCAATGTTTTTCTTGTAGGCGTAATCGTAAAGCGTTGCATCTTCTTTGATGGCGGCGGCAAATGCGCTTTCAATCGGAATAAAGATAATCACATAATCAAGGGATTCCTCTTTGAGCAGTTTTTGATATTCTTTGGCCGACAGTTCGTCGATATGCGCCTTAATGCATTGAATATGTTTTTGTAAATAAAGTTTTTTATCGTCTTCGTTATCGCTGTTTACATAAGAAACATAATCGTTCATCGAAACTTTTGAATCAACAATAACGCTGCGCTTATTCGGCAGTTTGACCACCACATCGGGACGCAGATTTTGATTGTTCTCGTTTTTGAAGTTTTCCTGTGTGAAATAGTCGATATTTTTTTGCAAACCGGAAATATCCAAAATGCGGTTTAACTCAACTTCGCCCCAATCACCCTGCATTTTTTTGCTGCCGCGCAGCGCCTCGGTCAAATTCTGGGCATCGGCGCTTAAAGTTTGATTCAGATGCATCAAATCCTGGAATTGTTTATCAAACAGGGTTTTATTTTTAATGTTTTCGGTGTTGGCTTTATTAACCTCATCGCGAAAACTCATCAGTTGTTCGCGGAAAGGCGTTAAAACCGAACTCAGAGAATTTTTTTGTGTTTCGTTGATTTGCGCGGTTTGTTGGCGCAAAATCTCGTTTGAGATATCGCGGAATTTCAGCGCCATATCATTTTTATTCTGCTCGATATATTGCAGCTTTTCTTCCATATGACGGCGCAAATCGGCAGCCTCGGTTTTTAAACGGGTATTTTCGCTGACATAACCGGTGTTGACCTCGCTTAATTGTTTCAGTTGCGATGATAAGGCGTCCAGTTGCGAGGCTTGTTGAACGAGCAAAATTTTGCGATTGGAATTTTTGACAATCAGCACAATAAGCCAAACCAACAGCGCAATCAAAATCACGGCCGCAATCGCCGCGCCGTACAACAATTCTTCTTTTCCCAAGCCTTCAGCGGACAGCATTCGATTTCCTCCTCTTAAAACGGGTATATTATACCTGATTTAAGGGGATAAGCAATCATATTTTCGGCTTATTAACCATAAAAAATAATCGTGCAAAAGCGCATAAAATTGTAGATTTTTTTGAAATTATGCTTATAGTTAAAAAACGGATAATCTCTTTAAGCGAAGGATAATAATAATGAATAAAGTACAAAGTGATTTCTTAAATGATATTAAAGACGGTAAAGTTTCGGTAACCGTTTTTTTGATTAACGGCGTCAAGTTGCAGGGCATTATCACTTCTCATGATGAAGAATGTTTGCTGTTGCGGCGTGACGGACACACCCAACTGGTTTATAAGCACTCGGTTTCAACCATTATGCCGAGTATTGCCGTAGATATTGCCGAAGAGTAGTGATAGAAGTCGAGCCAAATAGAGTTATCAATGCCTGCGTTATATATCCCGTTATATACAACGGCGGCGTAGTGTTGTCGGAAGACAGCCGCTTGGAAGAGGCTTGCGGTTTAGCACGTGCCATCAACTTAAATGTTGTGCATGCGGAGAGTGTGCGCGTCAAAGAGGTAAAACCGTCAATGTATTTTTCGCGCGGTTTTACCGAGCGTATTGCCGCCGAAATTGCCGCCAAAGCAATCGAACTGATGGTGGTTGATACTAAGTTAACCCCAATTCAACAGCGCAATTTGGAGCGTGAATTGAAAATTAAGGTGATTGACCGTACGGCCTTGATTTTGGAAATTTTCGGTGAACGGGCGCAAACCAAAGAGGGTGCTCTGCAAGTGGAATTGGCACATTTAACCTATCAGCGCTCACGCTTGGTGCGCAGTTGGACACACTTGGAACGCCAACGCGGCGGCGCCGGTTTTTTGGGCGGTCCGGGTGAAACTCAAATTGAATTGGATCGCCGCGTAATTGATGATAAAATCGTGCGTATCAAAAAAGAGCTGGAAAAGGTGAAAAAAACGCGCGGTATCCAACGCGGTGCCCGCCAAAAAGTACCGTATCCGGTGGCGGCTTTGGTCGGCTATACCAATGCCGGAAAGTCGACCTTGTTTAATTATTTAACCGACAGCCATGTGATGGCGGCGGATATGCTGTTTGCTACGCTTGATCCGACCATGCGCAAAACCGTTCTGCCGTCCGGTACCGAGATTATCTTGTCGGATACGGTCGGTTTTATTTCCGATTTGCCGCATGAATTGGTGATGGCCTTCCGCGCCACGTTGGAAGAAGTGCTGAATGCCGATGTGATTTTGCACATCCGCGATATTTCCAATCCGGATACGGCAGCGCAACGCACCGATGTGTTGCAGGTTTTGCAACATCTCGGCTTAAAAGAGGTGCAGCACGCGGATAATTATATCGAAGTTTGGAATAAGGCTGATTTACTGCCATCGGAAGAATACGAACAGTTAAAAAATAAAAGCGCACACAGCGAACACTGTGTGTTGTTGTCGGCAGTCAGCGGTGTCGGTTGTTCGCAGTTGTTGCAAATGATTGATGATAAATTGGCGGCCGGTTTAATCAGGGCCGAAATCAATATTCCGGCCGATGACGGCAAAACAGCGGCATGGCTGCATCGCAACGCGCAGGTCAGCCATCTTGAAAATGCGGAAACACAGAATATTTATACCGTACGCATCAGTCCGCAGAATTTCGCGCGCATTGCGCAAACGGCGGATGAAAATCAGAGTATCAGGATAAGGAAAATTTAATGAAAAAAATAAATGTTCTTGTGACGGTGCTGTTGCTGTGCGGTTGCCGCAACATCGGGTTTGCACAATCGGAATATGCTGCTAAATTACAACCATGGCTCGGACAAAGCGCTGATGCGCTTTTTGCTCAATGGGGAACGCCGGCAACCACGCAGCAAATTGACGACAATACATTTTTGGTAACCTATGAACAATCGGAAAGTCAGCCGGTGGACAATAATTTGCAACCTTATGAAAGCGAATTGAGCTACGATGCCATGGCGGTGCCGAATTACGGCTTACCGACACCGCCGCCGCTGTTTTATTGTCAGACCTCATTCACCATACAAAATAATATAATCACGGATTACAGCTTTAACGGGGATGATTGTTTCTAAAATGCTTGACAATAAAAATGCATTTATGATACGCTGTAAAAAGAAAAGGGAGAAAAAACATGACAGCTTGGATTATCGGTGGTGTTATTTTCATGATTTTATTCATTATCTGGCAATATGTTTAAACACAACGATTGCCTCTGTCGGACTTTGATGAAAGCGCCGTTAGGGCGTTTTTTTTGATTTTAAAAGAAAAACGCTTGCCGAATGACAAGCGTTTTATGAACGGAAAACAAAGGAACATCACACGCCTTGGGGCAGCCAAACCGGCCGCAAAGCATAAGGTTCGTTTGTTTTAATCGGTTTGATTTTACCTTTTTTCAAATCGTAAACCACCGGTTTTAACTGTTTTTCGTCGTAAGCCCAGTAGCCTTCGTCAAAGAACCAGTCCTGTATGCAATGTCCTTTGGCTTCCAGTGCTTTCAAAAACTCGGAAAACTGTTTGATATGCGGTTGCAGCTTCCGAAAATCTTCGACAGAGGGCAGAAAATAACCCAACATCTCGGAACCGGCGCAGTTAAAGAAGTATTCCATACGAACTCTTTCGTATTTTGTCATCGGTTCGCCGGACAGCTTGCTTGTTGATAACAAACGGCCGTCCCGCCAATTTGACAGCTCGATAGTTGTCATCATATCGATATGCCAACGGCACCAGAAAACACCTTCAACCTGAATTCCCCAGATACTGCCCAACATATTGCTTTTTAAATCGGGGGAAGCAAACAGTCGCTCGCCGCGGTCTTCCAAATAAGCAAATTGCACAGGGGTTTCCCGGTTGGCATCGGGATCGGTACGCAGCCAATCTATGTAGGCTTGAGCATCACCGGCCTTAAAACCGATCGCGGCAAGTTTGGCATAAAGTGCGGCATATTCCTCGGTTACACCCAATTCGGCCAATTTTTCAAATAACGCGATTTTATTCATAAAAAAAATACTCGGCTTTTACGAGCTAGGCTTTCTTAGTTAATAAAACGTATTTAAATGATAAAAAATTTTACCGAACGTAACATAAGAGGGTGTCGTTGTCAAGTTTGAGATTTAAAAAATCGGCATCAAGGCTTAAAAAATCATATTATACTTGATTAAATCAACCGAAGAGATTATAAAAGAAATCGGCAACAAATTAAAGAACAGCGCCATGAAAATACAACTTTCGGACCATTTTACATATACCAAACTGATACGTTTCACCATCCCGTCAATTCTGATGATGATATTTATTTCCGTATACAGCGTGGTGGACGGCTTTTTTGTGGCTAAATTTGTCGGTCCGACACCGTTTGCCGCCGTGAATATCATCTGGCCGTTTGTGATGATTTTAGGCTCTATCGGGTTTATGCTCGGTAGCGGCGGCAGTGCGTTGGTGGCCAAAACGCTGGGCGAGGGACATCCGCTCAAAGCCAACCGTATTTTTTCGCTTTTGATATACAGCACCATCGTGTGCAGTACGGTATTGGCTGTTTTAGGCTTGTTGATTATCAAACCGCTGATTAAATTTTTCGGCGTCGAAGAACAATTGTTGGCAGATTGTATGACCTATGCGTATATTTTGATGCCGGCCGTACCGGTTTTGATGTTACAGGTTATTTTTCATACTTTTATGGTGACGGCGGAGCGCCCGCAACTCGGACTGATTATCACGGTTGCCGCCGGTGTGGTGAATTTTATTTTGGATGCCGTGTTTATTTTGGGCTTAAAATGGGGCTTAAGCGGGGCGGCATGGGCAACGGTCATCGGACAGATGATCGGCGGCGTTATTCCGTTGCTGTATTTTATAGCCCCGAATAAAAGTTTGTTGCGTTTAGGGCGCACCAAATTATATTGGCGCGCGCTTTTGAAATCCTGTACCAACGGTATCAGCGAATTTTTATCCAATATTTCAATGTCGGTTGTCGGCACGTTGTACAACTATCAAATGTTAAAACTGGCCGGTGAGGACGGCGTAGTGGCCTTCGGCATTATTTCGTATGTGAATTTCATCTTTTGGGCAACGTTTATCGGGTACGCCGTCGGCAGTAACCCGATTGTCAGTTTCCACTTCGGCGCCGGCAATAAAGATGAGTTAAAAAATCTGTTTTGCCGCAGTTTGAAGCTGATTGCCACCGCCGGTGTGATTTTAACGCTATCGGCGGAATGGAGCGCTTCGTTTTTGGCAGACTGCTTTGTCGGATACGA
>JAGCYN010000129.1 GCA_017960745.1 Alphaproteobacteria bacterium
CTCTGATAAATTTTTTATCGCCGTGCACCGGCAACACCACCGCCGGTTTCAGCAAATCATACATTTTTTTCAAATCACTGCGACCGGCATGACCGGATGTATGCACCAATTCCGTTTCATCGGTGATAATCGTGGCGCCCTGCTCGGCCATCTTTTCCTGCATCCGCTCGATGCGCCCCTCGTTACCGGGAATCATTTTGGAAGAGAAAATCACCGTATCTTTTTTATCCAGCTTAATATATTTACTTTCACCATTGGCAATAATACTCATCGCACTGCGATAATTGGCCTGCGAGCCGGTACAAATATACAAGGCTTTATCAAAAGGCACATCTTTGGCTTCTTCCGGCGTATGAACCGGCGGCAAATCCAGCAAATAGCCGCATTCTTTGGCAATTTTGATATTCACGCCCAAAGTGCGCCCCATAATAATCGGCGTGCGGTCAGCGGCTTGCGCGGCCAAAACCAAGCTTTCCAAACGCATCAGATTAGAGGCAAAGCAGGTGACCAAAACCCCGCCTTCCAATGTCGGAATCAATTTCATCAAATTTTCGCGAACCTTCGCTTCGGACGGCGGCGTATTTTCAATCATAACGTTTGTCGAATCGCAAACCAACATATCCACGCCCTCGGCCGCCAAACGCTTCAGCGCATCAAAATCGGTTGCCAACATGGAAAGCGCTTCATCATCAAAACGCCAATCGGTGGCGTGCAGAATATTGCCGTATTCGGTGCGAATGGCCAGTGCACATGTTTGCGGCACCGAATGAGCAATCGGAATAAATTCCACATTAAAATTTTCAAGCTCTATTTTGTGATTTTGATTAACCGAAATCAGCGGCACAGTGTCTTCCATTTTAAATTCGGCCAGCCGCGCTTTTATCAGCCCGAGCGTAAAATCCATCGCATAAACCGGACACTGCAAATGCGGCCAAATTTGCGCAGTCGCGCCCATATGGTCTTCGTGTCCGTGCGTGATGCACAAACCGACAATATCATCGCGATAATTATCTAAAAAGTCCGGCGAGGCATAAGCCATTTCCATTCCCGGATAATCTTCCAAAAAACCGTAACCGGCATCCACAATCAACAATTTGCCGTCAACGGCGTAAACATACATGTTCATGCCGATTTCATCAGCACCGCCGAGCGGCAAAAAATAAATTCCTTTTTTCTCAAAATCACTCATCTTTATTTCTCATCATAAAAAACATCACCGGCCAAAATTGTTTTGATGGCGTTTTCTTGTTGTAACAACAGATTACCGCTGTCATCAAGACCGGCAAAAATTCCTTTTATTTCACGATTATCTTGTCTGACCGTAATCTCTTTACCAACATTTTTGGCATTATTCAACCATTTTCGGCGCAACGGTGCTATCCCTTCCCGCTCCAAAATTTGCATATTCTCGGTCAATTTATGCAAACAGCGTTCCAAAAACGCATCTGCCGTTGTCCGGATGCCGCAATCTGCCAGCGCGGTTGCCGGATACAATGTTTCGGCGCGGTCCGGTGCTTTGACAATATTGACACCGATCCCGACAATCATATAATCTCCGGCGCCTTTTTCCAATAACATGCCGCAGACTTTAGCCCCGTTAAGCAACACATCATTCGGCCATTTCAATTGCACATTGGCCGCCGGCGCCAGTTCTTTGACGGTTTCAAGCACACTCAACGCGCTGACCAGCACCAATTGCCCCAAAGCTTGCAATTCAAACTCCAAAACCAAAGAACAAAATAAATTTCCTTCATAACTCAGCCACTTACGTCCCAAACGCCCGCGACCGGCCGTTTGCCGTTTTGCCTTTACAGCCGTCAGGTAACCCGGTTTTCGGCAGTATTTTTGAGCTTCATCATTCGTGCTGGCGAGTTCTTCAAAACGCAGAATATGCCAATCATCATACTTCATGCAAACAAATCCCCGATAATATTTGTCAGCACATCAAACAAATATTGCGGCTGCAACAAAAGCAGCGCCATTAAAATCGCATTGGCAAAAATAACCACATAAATGCTTCTTTCGGCGCGGTCAAAAACATCGTGACTGTCTTCAAAATAAAGTGCCTGAATAATCGTTAAATACGAATAAGCCAGCGCCAACATCATCAACAAGAGGAAAGTCATTTGGTAAAAGTGGTTGTGTATTACCAAATCGGTAAATAGCGAAAAATGCCCCAAAAATCCCAAGGTCGGCGGAAAACCGAGCAACGAAAACAGAAAAATCACCAACATTGCCGATATATAGGGACGGCGATAGGCCGCACCGTTAAAATCACTCAGCATCAGCGGGTATTCGCCTTTAATCTTAAAGCCGAACAAAACGGCACACACGCCGTACATTGTTAATAAGTAAATCACATAATAAACATATGCCGCCACCGTCGAACTCAGTGAAAAACGCTGTAAAATCAAAAAGACGATGCCCAGATGATAAATTGCCGCGTACGCCAGAATTTTGCGAATATTCTTGCAACTGCAGGCGCCAACGGCACCGATACCGATGGAAATCAGCGCAACACCGGCATAAAAAAGCTTTAACTTGCTCAACAGCGGCACCAGAACATAGATATTCAGATTGATCAAACCGGCAATGCCGGCAATGGACGGCACCAAAATAAAAAACGTAAACACCGGCAACGTTACCGAACCCAGCAGTTCCGTCATACCGTGATGCAGCGGCGCCAACCCGATGTATAACATAAAAATCACCAGAATCGCCGCCACCGATGCAAAAAGGGCGACATCGTTTTGATGATGTTCAATGCTTAAGCGCAATTCCTCATAAAACAACGAAAAGCCGTCAACATAAAACGGCAAAGTACCGCCGATTAAGAGCAATAACGCCATTATAACGGAAAATAAAATAATTTTTCCGTCCGCCCGATTTTTACTTTGCGTATATTGCAACATACAGGCATTATTAATCACCAAAGCTGCCAAACAAACAACCGTCAGCAGTAAATGAACCGACGCAATCAACAAACTGCCGAATAAAAGCGTAATAAAAACACCGATGCAAAATGCGTTGGCATTCATTTTCATCGAAAGGAACCAGCGCCGCGAGAAAAACATCAAAATAAACGCCCCGAGGTACATCAGCGAGTTGTTTATCAGTGTGAAACGGCTGCCGATAGTGATGCCGGCCAACAGCGGTTTGTTAAAGAAGATAACACACATTAAAAAACTCAGCGCCAGCAAAATCCGCGCCAAGCGAAAACATTGCAAAGGCTCGTTTTCCTGCGAACGATTGCACATAAACGTCATAATTCCGAACAACAGAATGAACAAAGGCGAAAAATATATTAACTGCTCAATCATGGTGCTATCCTAAAAAACAAACCACAGCGGATTAAAAAATGAGAGGAATAAAATCACGATAACAGCCATAAACACGGTCTGTTTCCGATCGGAAATATCCTCAACTTCATCACGATTAATGCCGATGCCGCGCAAATCATACATTGTATATAGCTCATGCAATAATGCCATGCCGATCAGCGCAATGGCCGAAATGCACCAAATGCCCACCACAAAATTATATCTGAACATTGCCGATATAATCACAAAGTTATTCCAAAACATTGATGAAATCGGCAGTCCGGCGGCAATGAAAACAAAAAACGCAAACAAACGCGACAGGCGTGGCATATAATATAAAATGCCGTGATAGCTGCAATGTTCTTCTTCGCAAACGCGGTCGGCAATTAAGTCAAGAACCGACAATGATGCGTGAACAATCATAAACGTAAACAGCGAATAAATTACGTTTGCACGGTATTTATCCTCCAAAACAATCACCGCCAACAGGAAAAACAGATAATATATCGTCGAATAGGAGAACAATTTGCGCATAAAATCATTGTGTGCCAAACCGATTAAAGCAATAAACAATATTGTTAACAGCCCGAGAACAACGGCCAGCGGAATGGTTTCTTTAATGCTCGGCGGAACCGCGGAAGCCCAGAAACACATACAGCCCCAGACACCTGTCAGCGGCAACATATTGGTAATAATCGAAGCTACCGGATTTTTAACGGAAACGCTGACCGAAGAAATCCAATAATGGAAAGGCCAAATCGGAATCCGCACCAAAAAGGCCAGACACGCCCCTATCCAAACACATACCCCGACACGCGTCGGCATATCCGTCAACACAATATTTTGCAGCAAAACATTACCGTTATAAAATTTATATGTGAACACCGCTGCCGCTAACAGACTCAAAACGCCGGCAAAGTTGAAGATGAAAAACAAATTGAGCATCGATATTTTTTTCAAATTGCCGCAAACGCCGAGTAGCATAAAGACCGGCGGCAATAACCCCACAAAAAACACATAAAAAGAAATAATGTCTTTTGCCACAATCAAACCGGTCATGTTCCAGACAAAATACAGCGACAGCAAAAGAGACATTTTATTCTTGCGCTGTAACGCCGACAACCCGGTCAACCCGATTAATACCGACATATAAACGCCCAAAAGCACCAGCAATGATAAAATATCAACGCCGTAAGTAATTGATGTGCCGGCATTTCCGAGCCAATTGAAAACATAAAATATCGCGGCTTCCGGCGCGGATACTTCCGAAAGCAAAAACAAAACCGAAAAAATATTGCACAGCAACGTAAAAATACACACATAGAAGGCGTTGAGGTCATTTTTCTTGGCCAACAGCGCAAACAAACAGCCGAGCAACGGAATAATCAGCAATAACAGCACCATCTCACCCATCAGCGCAAACCTCCCAGTTTGTACGACAGCGTTAAAAGCGCCGTTGTGACTAAAAAGACCAAAATCACCGCCGCGGTGGTGTTATTTATTTTGCGGAAGAAACGAATGTTGGCCTGCGCCAGCGAGGCCGTTAATTTCACTACAAATTTTTCAATAAATAACCTGTCAACCAACAATAATAAGAAGCGTCCCAGTAAACGAGCGGAATTAACTAAGGTTTCGTAAAAGAAGCCAAAGCCGTCAACTTCCTGTAACCAGTTGATTTTATAGAAAAAGCGGCAAAAAGACGTTGGGAAAAGCAAACAACATGCCGAAAAGGCAGCAATAATGCCGCATACCGGTAACAGCGTTAAGTTAACGCGGCTGAGCGGATAAGCCAACACGCCGAGCAACAATAAAAACATCAGCGGATGGAATTTTATCAATAATTTTTCTTGAATGCGCTTGCATAAGGCATAGCCGATTTGTTTTACTGTGGCGCCCAGTGCCAAAATATATGACACCGCAAACAGCCAAATATAGTAACGGTTGCTGTTGTTATAGATAATATACAGTACATCGGCCAACACCGCCACCGCCAACAAAATCAGCAACACGCTGCCGACAATTCCCGCCCTTTGAAATTTTTTAACAACCGAAAGCTGCGACATCAACTGCCGGCGGCCGCAATAGTAATAAAACATATACAAGC